>NZ_JAGGRO010000013.1:0-29260 GCF_018612805.1 Halomonas sp. ISL-56
TGATCAAACTCTTCAGTTTAAGATCTATGCGGTTCTTACCCGCCACCCGAAAGTGACAGAAGCGAACCAAACTTGGCTCAAGGTTCAAACGAATTCATTCAAACTTTCGTTCTCATGACCGCTTGCCTTGATATTTGGTGATTTGTCACCAACGTCAGCAAGCGCCCACATGAATTACCTGATCAAATTGTTAAAGAGCTGTTTCGCTGCGATGACTGCTTGAGCCACCTTACAAACCGTTGAACTGGCTTGCCTCAGCGAGGAAGGCGTATTCTACGCATTTCCTGGCGTTTGTCAATCACTGTTTTTAGCGAGTGAAGCGAGCGACACAGCCTGCTCTAACTTCCTGACAAACCAAGGTTTTTACACCTTATGCACCGCTGGTAACGCTTGGCGTCCCCGGCAGCGGATGCGTACTTTACGGATTCAGCGCCGGGTTGGCAAGTGGTTTTGTAGAAACAAGGGTAAAAAATTTAACTCTTGGGTTTTGCCTTACGCATAATGGCTAAAACAGGGCCTGAAGCCACATAGGCGCCAAACAACAGTAGCAGCATTACAGAGGGTTCAACCGAGATCATTACGAAAGCCAGAACGATGGCCAGCAGCACAACAAAAGGTACCGGCTTTTTAAAGTCGAAATCTTTGAAGCTGTAGTAGCGGATATTACTCACCATTAATACGCCTGCCGCCGCCACGACGACCAGCATCAGCAGTTTGAAACCAAAAGCATCGGCGTCAAAACTATGGAAAGTCCATACACTGGCAGCCACTAGCGCTGCTGCAGAAGGGCTTGGCAAGCCGATAAACCACTTCTTATCGACACTACCGATCTGGACATTGAAGCGCGCAAGGCGCAGTGCTGCGCAGGCCACGTACAGAAAGGCCACTACCCACCCCGTTTTACCTATATCTTGCAGAATCCAGGTAAAGGCAACTAAAGCAGGCGCCATACCAAAGGAGATCATGTCAGCCAAGCTGTCGTACTCAGCGCCGAATTCACTCTGCGTATTGGTCATACGTGCGACGCGGCCGTCCAAGCCATCCAGCACCATGGCAATAAAGATCGCGACGGCGGCCGAAGTAAACTCGCCATTGATACCAGCCACCACCGCAAAGAACCCAGCGAACAGTGCCGATGTGGTAAATAAGTTAGGCAGTAAATAGATACCCCGGCGACGTATCTTTTTGCCGTCTTCTACGGTCTCCTCGACCACTTCCGTCTCACGCAAGAAGGCGGCCGCCAAGTCTTCATTACCGCCTACTTCTGGCCGATCAGCACTATCAGGCTGAGCACTACCAGATTGAGTGCTGCCTGGCTGAGCAAGATCTGTCTGCGAAGCTCCCTCCTGACTTGGGCTTGAGTTTGGCTGATCTGAGCTTGAGTGCTCTTGATCGCGAGTGTCCTGTGTCATAGGTTTCATCCATTAAAAGTGAAGTCACGGGAACAGTGATCGCTTTCATTCTACACGGTGAGTGCCGCTCAGCCAGCCAATTGCAGTTGGACATAGGCAAACATAAGCGTAAAAGCGAACGACCATAAAGCCATTCATAAAAAAACGCCGCCTCCATACAAATCATGGAAACGGCGCTTTTACATCATTTAAAGCATTGCGCTACTCGCACTTAGAGCGACAACACCTTATCGCCCCGAGCAATCCCCGAGACCCCGGTACGGGCAACCTCAAGAATGCCCACCGGCGCCATGGCCTGAAGGAAGGCATCCAGCTTGCCCGCATCGCCGGTGATCTGCACGGTATACAGGCTGGGCGTTACATCGACGATCTGCGCGCGGAAGATATCCACCGTGCGCTTCACCTCATCACGCGCCGCACCCAATGCCTTCACTTTCACCAGCATCAGTTCGCGCTCGATATGGTTGCCTTCGGTGAGATCCACCAGTTTGACCACATCAATCAGCTTATTGAGGTGCTTGGTGATCTGTTCAATCACCCGGTCATCGCCCACGGTAGTCACCGTTAAGCGCGACAGCGACGGGTCTTCTGTAGGCGCTACGTTAAGCGTTTCGATGTTGAAGTTACGCTGGGAAAACAGCCCGACTACACGTGACAGCGCACCCGGTTCGTTTTCTAACAGAATCGAGATGATATGACGCATCAGGTACGCTCCGTTTTAGACAGCAGCATGTCGCGCATGGCGCCTAACGGCACCTGCATCGGATAGACGTGCTCATGGGGGTCGACCTTCACGTCAAGGAACACCAGCTCGTGCTTATTGGCGAAGGCACGCTCCAGCGCAGGCTCTAACTCGTCAAGGGTATTGACGGTAATCGCGGTAAATCCATACGCCTCGATCAGCATATGAAAGTCCGGCAGCGACTCCATATAGGAGTGCGCGTGGCGCGACTTATAGTTCAAGTCCTGCCACTGGCGCACCATACCCAGCGACGCATTGTTAAGATTGACGATCTTAACGCCTACCCCGTACTGCTTACAGGTGGAGAGCTCCTGCATCATCATCTGGAAGCTGCCTTCACCGGTGACACATACCACGTCATCATCCGGGAAGTTCTGTTTGATCCCCATGGCAGCAGGGAAGCCAAAGCCCATGGTGCCCAAACCACCGGAGGTAATCAGCCGGTTGGGTTTATCAAACTTGTAGTACTGGGCAGCAAACATCTGGTGCTGCCCTACGTCAGTGGTCACATAAGCTTCGCCCCGCGTGACACGACATAGCGCTTCGATCACTTCCTGGGGCTTGAGCACCTCACCCTGCTTGGAAGGCTCATAAAGCTTGCCTTCTCGGTCGGCGCGCCAGCCATCGATCTTCTCCCACCACTCGGTTAGCGCTTCAGGATGGGCAATTTTATGCCCCTGCACCAAGCTGATCATCTCGTTGATAACGCTGGAGGCCGGGCCAACAATCGGTACATCGGCACGCACCGTTTTAGAGATCGAGCTGGGGTCAACGTCTACATGGATGATTTTTGCGGTTGGGCAGAACTTCGACGTGCTGTTGGTCACGCGGTCGTCAAAACGTGCCCCGATGGCAATAATCAAGTCGGCGTGGTGCATGGCCATGTTGGATTCATAGGAGCCGTGCATACCCAGCCAACCCAAACACTGGCGGTCACTTTGCGGATACGCGCCGATGCCCATCAGCGTGGTGGTAATCGGGTAACCCAGCTGTTTGACCAGATCGGTCAGACCTTCGCTGGCTTTGCCCGTGACCACGCCGCCACCGGTATAGAATACCGGACGCTTGGCTTTGAGTATCATCTCAACGGCTTTTTTAATCTGTCCCGTGTGGCCACGCGTGACCGGGTTGTACGAGCGCATCTTGACCTTTTTCGGATAGACGTACTCGTAACGCTCGGTGGGTGCGGTCATATCTTTAGGAATATCGACCACCACCGGGCCAGGACGCCCAGTCGCCGCTAAATAGAAGGCCTTTTTGAGCACTTCCGGGATTTCAGCCGGGTGACGAATCGAGAAGCTATGCTTCACAATCGGGCGTGTCACACCGACGATATCGGTTTCCTGGAAGGCGTCTTCACCGATCAGATGGCTCGCCACTTGGCCACACAGCACGACCATGGGAATCGAGTCCATGTAAGCGGTAGCAATGCCGGTAACGGCGTTGGTGGCCCCGGGGCCGGAAGTGACCAATACGCAGCCGGGCTTACCCGAAGCGCGGGCATAGCCGTCGGCAGCGTGGGTAGCCGCTTGCTCGTGACGCACTAGAATGTGCTTCACTTTGTCCTGACGAAAAAGCGCATCGTAAATATGCAGCGCTGCACCGCCGGGATAACCATAAATGTATTCGATGCCCTCATCTTGCAAGAAGCGGGCGATCATATCTGCGCCGGAAAGCAGTTCCACTGTATTTCTCCCCTGGAGGTCTCGAGTGCGAGCCGTACCCAACTGGGCACGGTGTCGAGTGCGGCGGTATGCCGCTGTCGGCCCTAGCCGACACCTGATGCCAAACCCTGGCAGGAGGCCCGGTTAGGGCCTGCACTCTTATCGGAAGCGAGTGAATTATGTCGACATAAATCACCCGCTCCCTTTCACGGCAGTTCGCCGTGTCGGGGCGTTGGCCAGGTTGGGCGGTTAGCCCAAGCCCGGAAGTCCTTCGGCGGGTAGAGGCCTTCGCCTACCCTTCGCGCGGGAGTTAGGGGTTGCCCGTTGAGTCCGCGCCCGCAAATCAGGAACCGACAAGATTCCATTAGCGCCCTCAGCCTGTCAACCTCCGATCAGGCCAAACGCAACAAAGGTCGCAAGAAGCGATTAAAAAAGCCCCGTCAGCGAGGCTAACGGGGCTTTTTCCCTATTCAATTGCGCGAAATGGCGGGATCAGCCGTAGCATCAATTATGAGCTAAACACCAACTTGCCCTCTGCCGCGTTGATATGGATGGTGTCTCCTGGGGTAAATTTGCCCCCCAGCAGATCCTGCGCCAGCGGATTCTCAATGCGGCTCTGAATCGCCCGCTTGAGTGGCCGCGCCCCATATACCGGGTCGAAGCCCACCACCGCCAGTTGCGCCATCGCTTCAGGGCTGACCTCAAGCTTCAAGTCGTGTTCGGCAAGGCGTAACTTCAAGCGCTCAAGCTGAATACCGGCAATCGCTTGAATTTGCTCTTGGCCAAGCGCGTGGAACACCACCACTTCATCGATGCGGTTAATGAGTTCAGGGCGGAAGTGGTTGCCCACCACCTCCATGACCCTATTTTTCATCAGCTCGTAGTCACTATCTTTATCAGCACTAACGTCACCACCCATGCGCTGGATAATGTCCGAGCCCATGTTAGAGGTCATCACGATCACGGTATTACGGAAGTCCACCGTACGGCCCTGGCCATCAGTTAAGCGGCCGTCTTCCAACACCTGCAGCAGGATATTGAAGACATCCGGGTGGGCTTTCTCCACCTCATCCAACAGCAGCACCGAGTAAGGCTTGCGGCGCACGGCCTCAGTTAAGTAGCCACCCTCTTCGTAGCCGACATAGCCGGGAGGCGCGCCGATCAAACGGGCCACGGAGTGCTTCTCCATAAACTCCGACATATCGATACGTACCATGGCCTCTTCGGTATCGAACAGGAAGTTGGCCAGCGACTTACACAGCTCGGTTTTACCCACCCCGGTGGGGCCGAGAAAAAGAAACGAGCCGTTGGGGCGATTAGGATCGGAAAGCCCGGCCCGTGAGCGACGTACCGCGTTGGCCACCGCTTCAACGGCCTCATTCTGGCCGATTACCCGATGATGCAGCGCCTCTTCCATGCGCAGCAGCTTATCGCGTTCGCCTTCAAGCATTTTGGAGACCGGAATGCCCGTCCAGCGGGACACCACCTCGGCGATCTCCTCTTCTGTCACATTGGAACGCAGCAGTTGGTGGCTGGAGGTATCCGCTTCGCCCTCACCGCTTTCGGCAATTCTTTTCTCGAGCTCGGGAATCTTACCGTACTGAATTTCCGACATGCGGCCCAGGTCGCCCTGACGGCGAGCCTGTTCCAGGTCAATGCGCGCCTGCTCAAGCTCCGCCTTAAACTGGGCCGCTCCCTGGATACTGGCTTTCTCGGCTTTCCAGATCTCATCAAGATCAGCGTATTCGCGCTCCAGCTCGTGAATCTGGGTATTGAGCGCCTCCAGGCGTTTTTTGGTCGCCTCATCGGTTTCTTTCTTGAGCGCCTCACGCTCCATTTTGAGCTGGATCAGGCGGCGATCAAGACGATCCATCGCCTCTGGCTTGGAGTCCAGCTCCATACGAATCCTTGATGCTGCCTCATCGATTAGATCGATGGCTTTATCAGGCAACTGCCGATCGGTGATATAACGTGTCGAGAGCTTGGCCGCGGCAATGATAGCGGAGTCGGTAATGTCCACGCCGTGGTGAACTTCATAGCGCTCTTTCAGGCCACGCAGAATTGCCACGGTGTCCTCTTCGGAGGGCTCATCCACCAACACCTTCTGGAAGCGGCGCTCCAGCGCAGCGTCTTTCTCAATGTACTTGCGGTACTCATCCAGCGTGGTAGCGCCCACACAGTGCAGCTCGCCACGCGCCAGGGCAGGCTTGAGCATATTGCCCGCATCCATGGCACCTTCGGCTTTGCCTGCGCCGACCATAGTGTGCAGCTCATCAATAAACAGAATTACCCGCCCCTCTTCCTGGGAGAGCTCTTTAAGTACCGCTTTCAAGCGTTCTTCAAATTCACCGCGGAACTTGGCACCTGCCAGTAGCGAGCCCATATCCAGCGAGAGCACGCGCTTATCTTTTAAGCCTTCCGGTACTTCGCCGTTCACGATGCGCTGGGCCAAGCCTTCGACAATGGCGGTTTTACCTACGCCCGGCTCGCCGATGAGTACCGGATTGTTTTTGGTGCGCCGCTGCAGCACTTGAATCGTGCGACGAATTTCATCGTCGCGGCCGATCACCGGGTCAAGTTTGCCGTCCAGCGCGCGCTGAGTCAGATCCATGGTGTATTTATTTAACGCTTCACGCTGATCTTCGGCGTTAGCGTCGTCCACCGTGGCACCGCCGCGTAGGCTATTAATAGCCGCTTCGAGAGATTTACGGTTGATGCCCGCTTCTTTAAGCAGCTTGGTAATCGCTGAATTCATTTCCAGCGCCGCTAATAGAACGAGCTCACTGGCGATAAACTGATCACCGCGCTTCTGCGCTTCGCGATCAGTTAAATTAAACAGTTTGATGAAATCACGTGACGGCTGCACTTCACCATCGAACTGCCCCACTTTGGGCAAGTTATCCAACTGCTGCACCAAACCATCACGCAGGCGCGAAGGGCTGCCCTCGGCTTTTTCAATCAGAGCTTTAATACCGGTGTCTTTGGTGTCGAGAAGGGCTAGCAGCAAATGGGCGGGGTCTAGCTGATTATGGCCGCGACCCACGGCCAGCGACTGCGCCTCGGCAATCGCGCTCTGGAGCTTGGCGGTAAATTTATCAAAACGCATGGAATTCCTCCTGGGGTAGCCGTGCGTTTGGACGCACCGCGTGACCCGATAACGTGTCATTAGACGTGCTAAATCACTCTTAGCTTGACAAGTTAAATGGCGTCAGTTCGACGCTTTTCAAGAGGTGGCGGTGTAAACCGCTGGCTTAAAGGACGCTTTTATTAACGTTAATTGATCCAGATCACGCTGGCCATGCGCCCTGTCTTACCACCATCACGACGGTAGGAGTAGAAGCGCGATTCGCAGGCGGTGCAGAAGTGTCCGCCACTAATGTGATTGACGCCCAGCGCCTCTAAGCGAAAGCGCGCCAGCCGATATAAGTCGGCCATGTAATGACCCAATCGATAAGGGCTATGGTCAAAGGCGTCCGCGGTATCCGGGTGAACGGCAACAAAGGCGCCATAGACTTCAGGGCCGACTTCAAACTGGGCATTGGAGATCGCAGGCCCTAACCACACCAGAATATCGTCTGGATCAGTGTTCATCGCGGCAATGGTTGCTTCCAGTACACCGCCCGCCAAGCCGCGCCAACCGGCATGGGCCACCGCGACCTGGGTACCCGCTCGATTGCAGAACATCACCGGTAGGCAGTCGGCTGTTAACACTACACAGGCGTACTCATTGGACGTGGCAATAGCCGCATCCGCATCGGCAGCCTCGGACTGATAACCCTGCTGCACACGGGCGCCATGGGTCTGATTCAGCCACAGCAGAGGCCGCTCATCGCCAACTTCCTTGTGCAGCAAACGACGACACAGCGCCACATGATCCGCATTATCGCCGACATGGGAAGCGGTATTAAAGGCGGCGAAATCACCCTGGCTAGGCCCCGATTCACGGGTCGTCACAAAGGCACGCACATTGGTCGGCGCTGGCCAATCAGGCTCTAAAAGCGTTGGCCGTAAATTAATGGCATCGCTCATCGCATCGTCTCATTATCTTCGCGCAGGTAATCCAACAACATTAACAAATCATCGGGGAGGTCTGACTGAAAGGTTAATGTTTCGCCACTCACCGGGTGCTTGAAAATCAACTTACGCGCGTGCAAAGCCTGACGTGGAAACTCACGCAGAATCTCCTTCAACGGCTCGGCGGCGCCCGGCGGCAGCTTGGCACGGCCGCCGTACATGGGATCACCAATTAAGGGGAGTCGAACATGCGCCATATGCACACGAATTTGGTGGGTGCGCCCCGTTTCCAATTTGCAACGCACATGGGTATGAGCACGGAAACGCTCAACCACGCGGAAATGAGTAATCGCAGGCTTACCGGCTGTGGTCACCGCCTGACGCTTGCGATCTTTAGAATGACGGCCAATGGGCGCATCGATAGTGCTACCCGACACCGGCTTACCAATCACCACTGCATCGTACTGGCGTGACACGCTGCGCGCCTGCATCTGCTCGACTAGCGCGGTTTGCGCAGGCAGTGTTTTGGCCACCATCATCAAGCCGGTGGTGTCTTTATCCAAGCGGTGCACAATACCTGCGCGGGGCACTTCAGCAATCGCCGGGTGATGGTGCAACAAGGCATTTAACAACGTGCCATCCGGGTTGCCTGCGGCAGGATGCACGACCATGCCAGCCGCTTTGTTGATCACCATCAGCGTTTCATCTTCGTAGACGATATCCAGCGCAATATCCTGCGCTTCAAAGCGCGTATCGTCTTCGATGGTCGCTTGAAGCGCCAACACTTCATGGCCATGTAGCTTGGCTTTCGGCTTGGCTTGTGCGCCATCCACCGTCAACTCACCGGCGTTAATCCACGCTTTTAAGCGCTCACGGGAGTAATCACTGAACAACTCAGCCGCCGCTTGGTCTAACCGCGCACCGGCTAACGTAGCGGGTACGCGCTGCGTGTCTTCAACTATACGAGTCATGAAAAACCCATTCGAGACATGTAAAACCTCTTTAAAAGACGCAAAAACCCCAGCAAGGCGAAAAATCAGCCCCAGCATGGAAAAATAAGCGTTTACGACACCCGACGAAACGTCGCTAAGCCTGCGTTTTAAGCCGAGGTGTTTTATAGTGGGCGGACTGAGACCTATTCTACCATTTCTACTTATGGCCATCGTCGCTTTTTGGTGATTGAGGCTTGTTTGCAACGAGGATGATGATGCGCGTTTTTTCAGCTGCCAACCGCTTTGGTGCTCTAGCCCTAAGCCTTGCCCTTCTAGCAGGCTGTGCGAGTAACAATACCAGCGAAGAAGAGGAAGATGAATTTGCCGGGGTTCAGGAGCGTGAGCTCTATGAACTGGCCCGCACGGCCCTCGACAGCAACCGCTACCCGATTGCGATAGAGCGCCTAGAAGCGCTTGATACGCGCTATCCGTTTGGCGCACATGCCGAGCAAGCGCAGCTTGAGTTGATCTATGCCTACTATGAAAATAGTAATTGGGAAGAGGCCCGAGCGGCGGCCAGCCGCTTTATTCGCCTTCACCCTGACCACCCGCAAGTGGACTACGCCTACTATCTGCGCGGCCTTTCTGCTTGGCAGGCGGGTCGTTTCAGCCTAGAGCGCCTGCGTCTGATTGATATTTCCAGGCGTGATTTGGGGGCGTCACGAGACGCCTACAATGACTTCCGCGAGCTTATTCAGCGTTACCCGCAGAGTGAGTACGCCGCCGATGCTCAGCAGCGCATTGTCTATCTGCGCGAGTTGATGGCCCGCCATGAGCTCCACGTCGCTGATTACTACCTGCGCCGTGGTGCTTACTTAGCGGCTGTTGAGCGCGGTCGTTGGGTTATCGAAAACTACCCTGAATCCAGCGCCACCCGGGATGCCCTAGCTACCATGGTGGAAGGCTATCAAGGCCTCGACATGGAAGACCGCGCCAATGAAGTCCTCGCAGTGCTGCGTGAGAACGCGCCAGATCACGAGCAGTTACAAGGCAGCCGTTTTATTCCCAAGCACTTAGGCCAAAATGATTAAATCATTGCGAGCTCTCAATCGCTAAAAACTGCACAACATCTATCTAGAAAACCACGCCACGGCGTGGTTTTTTTATTGAAAAAACAATCAAGCAGCTGATTTTAAAAGAGTAAATACAGAGCGGCTGCATATGTTGTACAGCCAGCCATTATTTTCTATACAAAAACTGTACAACAATATATGATTAGATCGTCTTGCATAATAAAGTGCCTTAACGGCACCTAAGGGAGCACTCAATGTCACTTTTTAAAGCACATTCCAGCAACACCAAAATAAGCACGCGTTTAACGCTAGGCTTTGCTGCCATGTTAGGGCTGCTGGTTCTGTTAACCGCTGTCGGCATTTACCAGGTCAATAACATTGACCGCGATTTAACCACCATCAACGATGTTAACGGCACCAAGCTTGGGTATGCAGTGGATATGCGCGGCAGCGTGCATGACCGTGCCATCGCTCTGCGCGATGTAGTGCTTACACAAGACGATAGCAGAGTAGATGTGTTACTCAGCGAAATGGAAAGCCTTAGCAGCGATTACGTCACGGCGTCGGAAGGCGAGCACCGAGTGACTAACGAGTATCCTAGCGGTCAAGAAGAGCAAACTATTCTTGCCAGCATCGACGCCCAGGGTGCAACGACCCTTGAACTGACACAGCAAGTCATTACCGCCCGCCAAGCAGATCAGTTTGCCGATGCAGAGACCTTACTACTTGAACAGGCAGGACCTGCATACGCCGAGTGGCTTAACCGAATTAATCAATTTATTAATCTTCAACAGCAGTTAAACGACGCCACCACAGCGACTGCCCGCGATACGGCTTCCGGCTTTCAAATGCAGATGTTGGGGCTAACACTCTTTGCGTTATTGGTCGGCGGTTTGATCGCGGTGTTCTTATCCCGCCAACTGCTACGTGAATTGGGTGCCGAACCCTACGAAGTCAAAGCTTTTGCGGAAGCCATTGGCCGCGGCGAGTTAGCCAGCCAGGGGCAGCTCAAGAAGGGTGATACTCGCAGCATTATGGCGTCACAGGTTGCCATGGCCCAGCAGCTACAAACGATTGTGACCCAGGTACGTGCCTCTGCAGAGGCGGTAGCCAGCAACAGTGAACAAATTGCCGAGGGTAATAACGACCTATCTTCACGTACCGAACAGCAGGCCAGCGCACTTGCGGAGACGGCCTCTGCCATGGAGCAGCTCAACAGTACCGTAAAACTTAACGCTGAGAATTCTGAGCAGGCCAGCCAAGAAGCTTCCAGCGCATCTAGCACAGCCAAGCAGGGCGGCGAAGCGGTTAATCAGGTTGTTGCCACCATGAACGACCTCAATAAGAGTTCTCAGGAAATCGCGGGGATCATCTCCACGATTGATGCGATTGCCTTTCAGACCAATATTCTGGCGCTAAACGCCTCGGTCGAAGCCGCTCGCGCTGGTGAACATGGTCGCGGTTTTGCGGTAGTCGCCGAGGAAGTGCGTCGACTAGCCCAACGCAGTGCAGATGCCGCGCGGGAGATTAACACTCTGATTTCCAGCAACCTTGAACGGGTTAATCACGGCAATGAACGCGCCGAAGAAGCCAGCAAATCGACCGAACAGATCGTCGCGGCTATCGAGCGCGTAACGAGCATTATGCAGGAGATAAGCCATGCCAGCGCTGAGCAGAGCACCGGCGTGCAGGAAGTGGGTCGCGCGGTGACCGAGATGGATCAGGTCACCCAGCAAAACGCCTCTCTGGTACATGAAAGCGCCACGGCAGCAAACAATCTGCGTCAAAATGCTCACTCGCTGCTAGACGCCATGCAAGTCTTCAAATTGCCGAATGCACACCAAACCGCACAGCCATCGCGTGCTGCATTGGCAACTGGGCCTGCGCGCGCTAACGCTTCGGCCAGGCCCGCGCTACCCGCTGTGAAACGTCAGCAGGCAGCACCTGAGTGGGAAAGCTTCTAAATTAAAAATGGTTTTTAATTAACTATTTAGAGGGATTCGGCTCCTAACCCTTAGGAGCCGTTTTTTATAGCCCTCCCCCGAGATGACGATGAAGCCCACTCAAAGCCTATTGAAGATGTTCCTTCTACCGATCTTAATGGTCGTGCTTCCTGCACTATTATTAATGGCTATTGCCATGGAGGTGCGGGTAACACAATCGCTGAACAACGTTGACAATGTCGTTCAGCTTGCCGCGTTGTTACTGGGCATTGGCATGATGGGTGGGCTAATCGGCGCTGCGTTCTTTTTTGTCTGGCGTAGCAATAAGCGGTTAATGATCATCGGAGACGCTATTTTATCGCTCGCCGAGCGCCAGCAAACATTGTCCGATTTTCAAGCGATCGAGCAGATGAGTCGACAACGCAGTGGTTCTTTGGCACGTATTGCTATCGCGCTAATGACATTTCGAGATGCAGAAAAACAACGTCAGGAAGCCGAGTGTAAAGTGCACCGATTGGCGTACTTCGATACGCTAACCCAGCTGCCCAACTGGCAATTGATGAGAGAGCACCTTCAACATTCGCTTGATACAAGCCAACATAATGGCACCTATGGTGCACTGATCTACCTGGACGTTGACGACTTCAATCGCATCAACGACAGCTGTGGACATCGTATGGGCGACAACCTACTCCAACAAATTGCCGAGCGCCTTTCCGGCTTGACAGCCGAAGGCGCTACCATTGGCCGCTTAGGCGGCGATGAGTTTATGCTGATCATCGATGGCTTAGCCAGCGAACAACTAAAAGCGGCCGAGAAAGCCGAGGCGTTTGCCGAACAGTTACAGCGAACGCTAAGCTCCTGTTACTGGGTGGAAGATAAAAAGCATTTCCTTAGCGTAAGTATGGGGATCGCCCTGTTTAATGGCCTTCAAGAAAGTATTGATAGCCTCTTTCAGTATTCCAACGCAGCCGTTCATCTTGCCAAGCTAACGAGTCCCAACGGGTTACAGTTTTATGACCCGGCAGTGCAAGCCGAACTTGAAGCTAGAACCGAACTGGAATACGACTTGCGTATGGCCATCGAGCGACAAGAGTTTGTATTGGTCTACCAATCACAAGTGGACGGCCTGGGACAAGCTATTGGCGCAGAGGCATTGATCCGCTGGGAACACCCGCGTCGCGGGTTTGTATCGCCAGGTACCTTTATCCCCTTAGCCGAAGAAACAGGTTTAATCGTGCCGATTGGAAACTGGGTACTCGAAACAGCCTGCGAACAGCTAGTTATCTGGGCAAACGACGAAAGCACCAAGCATCTAACATTAGCAGTCAACGTCAGCGCCAAACAGTTCCAACAGCCCGATTTCGTTGACACCGTTTGCGGCGTGCTAACCAAAAGCGGTGCCTCGGCACACCGGCTAAAGCTGGAACTGACTGAAAGCACCATGATCGGCAAAATAGATGACATCATCGCGCGTATGCTCCAGCTCAAGGCGCTGGGGGTTAGCTTTTCCTTAGACGATTTCGGCACTGGCTACTCGTCGCTGCAGTACCTCAAACGGCTCCCTTTAGATCAAATCAAAATCGACCAGTCGTTTGTGCGTAACCTGCATAAAGACACGGACGACAAGGCCATAGTGCAAACCATTATTGCCATGGGGCGTTCGCTCGGATTGCAGGTTATCGCCGAAGGTGTAGAGAACCACGAACACTGGTGGTACTTAAACGAACACCAGTGTCACGCCTTCCAAGGGTATTATTTTTGCAAACCAGTCTCCGCTACCGAGATGGTACAGCGAAGCTTAGCCCCGCCACCGATGCCCATTTAATCCTGAAGTTGCGCCCGTCATGAAACAGTATCCGGCTCACTCGCCGGGCTGCCAGCCATTAACGATCGGATAGCGGCGGTCGCGGCCAAAGCCCCGCGGTGTCACGCGGACACCAATCGGCGCCTGGCGACGCTTATACTCGCAGCGGTCAACCAGCTTCACTACTTTATAAACGTCTTCAGCGTCAAAGCCACCGGCGATGATCGCTTCCGCGCTCATGTCGCCTTCGATATAGCTTAATAAAATAGCATCGAGGGTATCGTAATCAGGCAGAGAGTCACTATCCTGCTGATCCGGTGCCAGCTCAGCGCTGGGTGGGCGCTCGATGACCCGATCGGGAATCGCCGGGGATTGGGTATTGCGCCAGCGAGCCAAGCGGTACACCCAGGTTTTATAGACGTCTTTAATGGCATTAAAACCGCCCACCATATCCCCATACAGCGTGGCGTAGCCCACCGCCATTTCGCTCTTGTTACCGGTAGTCAGTACCATCAAACCTTTTTTATTCGAGATCGCCATCAGCAGTACGCCGCGACAGCGGGACTGCAGGTTCTCTTCGGTGGTATCACGCTCGGTGCCCGCAAAGCTCTCCGCCAGCGTGCCCATAAAGGCTTCGACCATGGGTTCAATTGGCATGACCTCGTAGTGTACGCCCAACATGTTGGCCTGCTCTGCTGCGTCCTGCTTGGAGATATCCGCGGTGTAGTGGTAAGGCATCATCACCGCCTGCACCCGCTGGGGGCCCAGTGCATCAACCGCAATGGCCAGTGAAAGCGCTGAGTCGATACCGCCGGAAAGCCCCAGCACCACGCCTTTAAAACCGCTCTTGTTGACATAATCACGCAGCCCGGTGACCAACGCGCAGTACAGGCTCTCCTCTGGCTCCACTTCGGGGTCAATCTCGCCGGGCTGGGGTTCCCAAACAGTGGCGCTGGTTTGCAGGAACTGAATCGGCATTAGGCCTGCCTGCCAGTAGGGTGCCAGCACCTGTAACTGCCCATTCGCATTCACACAGCATGAGCCACCATCAAATACCAGCTCGTCCTGACCACCGATAGTATTCACATACACAATCGGACGATTGACACCTTGGGCATGCTGCTCCAATAAGCCCAACCGCTCAGTGGGCTTATCCTGGTGGTAGGGCGAGGCATTCAAGGTGATTAGCACTTCAGCACCCGCTTCCGTGGCAGCTCTAACCGGCGCGCCATCCCATAGGTCTTCGCAGATCACTATGCCCAGTTTGGCGCCTTTATGCTCATACACCAGCGTCTCAGTGCCAGGCGTAAAGTAGCGCTGCTCGTCGAACACCTGATAGTTAGGCAGTGCCTGTTTGGCGTACTCGGCCTCCCACTGGCCGTTGTAGAGCAGTCCCGCCAAATTGTAACAGCGGCCTTCACGTACGCCGGGGTAGCCGATAATCACCAGCACATCACTAGCGACCTTCGATGCCATTAGCGCGCGGGCTTCACGCAGGCGGGTTTCCATTGAGGGGCGCAGCAGCAGATCTTCCGGCGGGTAGCCCGATAAAAAAAGCTCTGGAAAGACAACAATATCCGCCCCATGCTCAATCCGCGCTTCGCGCACAGCTTCAATCGCGCGTGCGGCATTGCCGGGAATATCCCCGACCAGAGGATCGAGTTGGGCCATTACCAGCGTTAAGTCTTGCATGGGCGTCAAAATCTCTTGAGAATCTTTAAAATGGGGTTACACCGACATAGTCGTATTGTCCCGCAAGGGCCACCAACAGGCAAAGGTTGCGAGGCTATCTCGATGCCTAGCCTCAATGACCAGTACCAATGCATAGCACTAATGACCAGTGCCAATAACTAGCACCTAAATTCCCACCTTGGGAGACACAAAAGGATGAACCTCTTGATCATTCGGCTGATTATCTTCGCCGTCATATTTTATGCCGGTTTAAAACTCTACGGCATCTACCGGCAACGTAAGCTTGAGCATGAAGCGCAGCATAAAAAAGTCAACCGCCACGAGGGCGGCAAAATGGTGCGCTGCCGCTGGTGTGAGGTACACGTACCTGAGGACGAAGCGCTGCGCGACCAGGAGCAGTGGTTCTGTTCTAGCGCCCATCGTGACCGTTTTCTGCAAGAACAGCAGGATAAAGACGGAACATCTTAAGCTTGTATAAGCCGTTCTGGCGTAAGCTGGTAAGGCGCGGGGTCAATCATTGGCTCGCGCCCCAGCAGTTGATCCACCAGCAAATGGGTCGAGGCAGGCGCCAGCACCAAGCCATTGCGATAGTGCCCGGCATTGACGAAGACGTTACTCCATTCAGGCAGCGCGCCGATAAAGGGGATGCCCGCCGGGGATCCAGGCCTTAGCCCGGCCCACTGGTGTGCGATCTGGCATGTAGCCAAAGCGGGCAAAATGGCTTCAGCGCTCTGCTGCAAAGACGCCAGCGCCTCCTCATCGGTGCTCTTATCAAAGCCCTTCTCTTCCAGCGTAGAGCCAACCAGCAGCAGGCCGTCCGCGCGTGGAATAATATAGCGGCCATCTTTTAACACCACGCGCTGAACGAGACCTTTAGGCGCTTGATAGGCAATCATCTGCCCTTTCACAGGCCTTACCGGCAACTGCACATTCAACTGGGACAGCAGCTGCGCAGCCCAGGCGCCGCCACACACCACAATACGACCCGCTTTGAGTGATCCTTGGGAAGTCGCCACACCTTCCACTTGGCCACTTTCTCTGCCGCCCGGTTGAATAAAACCACTGACCTCACAATGCTCTTTCAGCGTTACCTGGGGCATAGCGGCTAACCGCGCCTTCAATGCCTTGACTAAACGCGGGTTTCTCACGCTGCCTAACGTCGGCATCCATAGCGCGCTGTCACCCGCCATTGCCACGCCAGGCTCCTTATTGAGAACAAAATCTGCGGCTACCCTTTCAAGCGGTTTACCCAACTGACGCGCCCAGCCCAGCGCTTCGTCGGCATCATCCACATTTAGATAAAGCAGCCCCTTTTGACGATACTCGGGGTCAATGCCGGTCTCCTCCAACAAACGCAGCGCCAGCGAGGGGTAAACGCCCTCCGACCAGCGTGACAGTTGCGATATCGCAGCGTCGTAGCGCCAAGGATAGAGCGGTGAAACGATGCCTCCTCCGGCCCAGGATGCCTCTTTACCGCACTCACCCCGCTCCACCAGCGTGACCTGCTGGCCGGCATCGGCTAACTGCAGCGCTGTCATCATGCCGATCACGCCGCCACCAATAATTAAGAAATCGCTCACAACATTGTCCGTTTTGGCTTACATAAAAAAAGCGCATTGTCGCCTAGGATGGCCTATTAACGACGATGCGTTCGCGGCTAGTGACGAGGAGTGAGCATAACGCGGGCAATAACAAGGTCAAGTGAGGAGAGGTGATGAGCAGTTTTCAGATCAAGACGCACACCACACCTGAAGGCGGATTTACGCTGCTTGAGTTACTGGTCACCCTACTGTTGGTGGGTATTATCGCTGCTTGGGGGCTGCCCAATTTTCAAGCCTTGGGACAGCGAACGGCGCAGACCAGCGCAGTAAACCGATTACAAAGCGCGTTTTCGCTAGCGCGCAATACGGCGATTAGCCAGCGCCGCCAGATTACTGTTTGCCCAGCCTCTGCAAACCGCCAGGCCTGTATCAAAGCTTGGAGTGGTGAGTTAATGATCGTGCGGGGAGATAAAACCAACGGCATTACCGAAGACGATATTTTACGCATTGTCCCCGCGCAACAAGACACGCAAGTGGCCTACAGCCGGGGCTGGTCGCGCATCCGTTACAGCCCATTAGGCTATACCAGCGGGTACAACGGCAGTTTTTCCGTTTGTTCAAGTAGCGGCGCCGAAGGCTCACTTGGTAAAAAATTAGTACTCAGCCAGTTGGGACGTTTACGGATCGATGAAGCGCCTATCGACTGTTAATCAGTAGGCGCTTCCACTCGTCCACAGCGGTTAGGCAAGCTAGATTTTACCCTGCGATACCGTCTAAATAGCGCTCAGCATCCAGCGCCGCCATGCAGCCACTGCCCGCCGAGGTAATCGCTTGCCGATAAATATGATCCATCACATCGCCGCAGGCAAATACACCCGGCACGCTAGTGGCCGTCGCGTTACCTTCCAAGCCTGACGTCACTTTGATATAGCCACCGTTCATTGCCAGTTGGCCTTCAAAAATGCCCGTATTGGGACTGTGACCGATGGCAATGAACAGCCCCGGCGCATGGATCTCCTTGCTTGAGCCATCCTGGGTGGATTTAACCCGGATACCTGTAACGCCCGAGTTATCACCAAGCACTTCCTCGACTTCCTGGAACCACTCAAGAGCGATTTTGCCTGCCTCGGCTTTCTCAAACAGCTTATCTTGGAGAATTTTTTCCGCCCGCAGCGTGTCACGGCGGTGAACCAGGGTCACTTTGGAGGCGATGTTGGAAAGATAGAGCGCCTCTTCCACGGCGGTATTACCGCCACCCACCACGATGACTTCCTGATTGCGGTAAAAAAAGCCGTCGCAGGTGGCGCAGGCCGAAACCCCTTGCCCCATAAATTGCTGTTCGGTAGGCAGCCCCAAGTAACGCGCGCTAGCGCCCGTCGCTACAATTAACGCATCGCAGGTATAAACACCGCTATCACCCTTTAAGGTGAAGGGTTTTTCACCTAGGCTGACCTCGTTGATATGGTCAAACAGCACCTCGGTATTGAAACGTTCAGCGTGCTGCTTCATGCGCTCCATTAATTCAGGGCCTTGAACCCCTTGAGCGTCACCCGGCCAGTTATCCACATCGGTTGTGGTGGTCAATTGGCCACCCGCCTGTATACCGGTAATCAGCAGCGGCTTCAGGTTTGCCCGTGCGGCATACACAGCCGCCGTATAGCCCGCAGGGCCGGATCCAAGAATAATCAAACGCTCATGACGAGTTTCCATGACACCACCTTGTAAATATCTGACTGATAGCTGTGCTAATAGCGTTATAAAAAATTAGCCACAGAGTCTGCCTGAAATGGCGCCAAGTACAAGCTATTGCAAGGTTTCGTCTACGCTATTAGGCGAAGAAACCTTGAAAGCCCCTGAGCAAAGACCCATGTGTTATTACTAAATCAACGCCATACTGGGGGAAATCCATAAAAGAAAGATCGTGACCGTCACGCTGGGCGCAGCGCTCAGCAACCAGAGGAGAGACACATGAGCAAGATACCCGATACGCTAAGCACTTTAGAGGTTGGCAGTAAAACGTATCACTACTACAGTCTGCCCCAAGCGGCCGAGACCCTGGGCAACATTGACCGGCTTCCCAAGACGCTCAAGATTCTACTCGAAAACCAGCTGCGCTTCGCCGATGACGAAAGCGTAGACCAAAAAGATATGCAGGCCCTGGTCGACTGGCAGGCCGAGGGCAAATCCAGCCGTGAAATCGGCTATCGCCCGGCGCGGGTATTAATGCAGGATTTCACGGGGGTGCCCGGCGTGGTGGATTTAGCCTCCATGCGTGCCGCGGTAGAAAGCCTGGGCGAAGACCCAGCGAAGATTAATCCGCTCTCCCCCGTCGATCTGGTCATCGACCACTCGGTGATGGTCGATAAGTTCGGCAACCCGGCGGCGTTCCAAGAGAACGTCGATATTGAAATGCAGCGCAACCGCGAGCGCTATGAGTTTCTGCGCTGGGGTCAGCAGGCGTTTGACAACTTCAGCGTGGTGCCCCCCGGTACCGGTATCTGCCACCAGGTCAACCTGGAGTACCTGGGCAGAACGGTATGGATCAAGGACGAAGACGGCAAGACTTGCGCTTACCCCGACACCCTCGTCGGCACCGACTCCCACACCACGATGATCAACGGCCTGGGCGTACTGGGTTGGGGCGTTGGCGGCATCGAAGCCGAAGCGGCCATGCTCGGCCAGCCGGTCTCGATGCTAATCCCAGAAGTGATTGGCTTTAAACTGACCGGCAAGCTACGCGAAGGTATTACCGCCACTGACTTGGTACTCACCGTTACCGAAATGCTGCGCAAAAAAGGCGTAGTGGGTAAATTTGTCGAGTTCTACGGTGACGGTTTGAAAGACCTGCCGCTGGCGGATCGTGCCACGATCGCCAATATGGCGCCCGAGTATGGTGCCACCTGCGGCTTCTTCCCGGTCGATGACGAAACACTGAACTATATGCGCCTAACCGGTCGTGAGGATGAGCAAGTCGCGCTGGTGGAAGCCTACAGCAAAGCCCAAGGGCTATGGCGCGAACCCAGCGATGAGCCAATCTTCACCGACGCCCTAGAACTGGACATGACCGAGGTAGAAGCGAGCCTTGCCGGCCCCAAACGTCCCCAAGACCGCGTGGCCCTGAAAGACATGGCGGCCGCCTTTGACAAGTTTCTGCAGGAAGATGTCAAAGCGGATACAACCGCTAAAGGCAAACTCTCCTCGGAAGGCGGCCAAACCGCCGTGGGAGTGGAACGTAGCTTTAAACATGACACCAGTCAAAACGTTAAACTTGATAAGCACGACTTCAGTCTTGACCCCGGTGCGGTAGTAATTGCAGCGATCACCTCTTGCACCAACACCTCTAACCCCAGCGTGATGATGGCGGCAGGCTTGTTGGCACGCAAGGCGCGTGAAAAAGGCTTGATCACCCAACCGTGGGTCAAAACGTCCCTCGCGCCGGGCTCAAAGGTCGTCACCGAGTACCTCGCAGCCGCCGGGCTGGATGACGACTTGAATGCCCTGGGCTTTAACCTTGTCGGCTACGGCTGCACCACCTGTATCGGTAACTCCGGCCCACTACCGGATGAAATTGAGAAAGCGATTAACGATGGCGATCTTGCCGTCGCCTCGGTGCTTTCCGGTAACCGCAACTTTGAAGGCCGTGTGCATCCGCTGGTGAAAACCAACTGGCTCGCATCACCGCCCCTGGTGGTGGCGTATGCCTTGGCCGGTAACGTTCAGCGTGATCTCACCCAGGAGCCGATTGGCAAAGGCAGTGACGGCGAACCGGTTTACCTAAAAGATATCTGGCCCAGCCAGGCCGAGATTGCCAGCGCCGTCGAGAAAGTGAACACCGCGATGTTCCGTAAAGAGTACGGCGCAGTGTTTGAGGGTGACGACGTCTGGAAAGCCATCGACGTGTCAGAAAGCAAAGTCTATCAATGGCCCGAATCCACCTATATTCAGCACCCGCCCTTCTTTGAAGGCATGGGCCGCGAGCCGGACGCCATCGAAGACGTGCACAGCGCCCGTGTGCTCGCCATGCTGGGTGATTCGGTAACCACCGACCATATCTCCCCTGCCGGTGCCATCAAGCCTGACAGCCCCGCCGGGCGCTACCTGCAAGAACACGGCGTTAAGCCGGTCGACTTCAATTCCTACGGCTCACGCCGTGGTAACCATGAAGTCATGATGCGCGGCACCTTTGCCAACGTGCGGATCAAAAATGAGATGCTCGATGGCGTGGTTGGTGGTGAGACACGCCACGTACCCAGCGGCGAGCAAATGGCCATTTACGATGCGGCCATGAAGTACAAAGAGAAAGGCAAACCGCTGGTCGTGATCGCCGGTAAAGAGTACGGCACCGGCTCCTCACGGGATTGGGCGGCCAAAGGTACCCGCTTGCTCGGCGTTCGTGCCGTGATTGCCGAGTCCTTTGAGCGTATTCACCGCTCTAACCTGATCGGCATGGGTGTTGTACCGCTGCAGTTTGCCGAAGGCGAAAGCCGCCAAACGCTGGGATTAACCGGGGATGAAGAAATTTCGATTGCCGGATTAAGCGACCTTACGCCCGGCGGTACGGTCAAAATCGTGATCAAAAATGACGATGGGGAGCGTACCGTTGATGCCAAGTGTCGAATTGATACGGTAAACGAGCTGGCTTACTACCGCCACGGTGGTATCCTTCACTACGTGTTGCGCAAGATGATTGGCGCAGCCTAAAGGGTAAAACCTTACCAATGCTTGCATGCCCCCACCTCGGTGGGGGCTTTTTTTTGCCGAACGCTTAAAAAGCGCGGCGGCGGTAGGTGCGGTAATCCGGTGACCAAGACGCTTTTTCGATTAACTCCCGCAGCGTTGTGCCACTGGTTTTTAACGCCACGCCGTTCTGCTGCGCCTGGGCGGCCACTTCAAATGCAATCGACTTGCTGATATCGCGAATACGCGACAGCGGTGGTAGCAGTGCACCTTTACCTTCTTTCACCAGCGGCGCTTCACGGGCCAGCGCCCGCGAGGCGCTCATAAGCATCTCATCGGTAACCCGGTTGGCGCTGGCAGCAATCACACCCAAACCGATACCTGGGAAGATATAGGCATTGTTGCACTGGGCAATCGGATAAGTGCGGCCATTGTAAACGACCGGCGCAAAGGGGCTACCGGTGGCTACCAAGGCTTGGCCGTCCGTCCAGCGGATGACATCTTCCGGCACCGCCTCCGCTTGGGAAGTAGGGTTAGACAACGGCATAATGACCGGGTGTTCACAGCCCGCATGCATCGTGCGCACCACCTGCTCGGTGAAGATACCGCGCTGGCCGCAGACGCCGATCAGCACTGTTGGTTTGATCTGAGCGATCGTCTCTTCCAGACCCTGACCATTCCATTCTGCAACTAGCGAAGGGTCGTGGGCTAAACGCCGCTGGAAGTCACGCTGCCACTCTTGATCGCTGGTCATCAAACCATCCCGATCAACAATGAATATACGCGCCCGGGCTTCGCTCTCGGTCAGGCCTTCGGCTTCCATCGCTACGACCACCTGCTCAGCGATTCCACAGCCCGCCGAACCGCCGCCCACAAACACTACGCGCTGCTGCGCAATCGTTTCTTCACGGGCCTGACAGGCCGCCATTAAGGTTCCCACCACCACAGAAGCCGTGCCCTGAACATCATCGTTAAAGCAGCAAAGCTCGTTGCGATAGCGCTCTAGCAGCGGTACCGCATTGGCCTGAGCGAAATCTTCAAACTGCAGCAGTACGTTCGGCCAACGGCGTTTAACCGCGGCAATAAACTCGCCCATAAAGGCATCATACTCTTCTTGCCCTACCCGCTCGTGGCGCCATCCCATATACATTGGGTCGTCCAAGAGCGCTTTGTTATTGGTGCCCACATCAATCATGATCGGCAGCGTGTAGGCCGGGCTGATGCCACCACAGGCGGTATACAGCGCCAGTTTACCAATTGGGATACCCATGCCTCCGATCCCCTGGTCGCCTAGGCCTAGAATGCGCTCGCCATCGGTGACAACAATCACTTTGACGTTATCTTTGGTGGCGCTGCGCAGGATGTCATCCATATGTTCGCGGTCAGGATAGCTAATAAACAGACCGCGGTGGTTGCGGTAAATATTGGAAAATTCCTGACACGCCTGCCCCACCGTAGGGGTATAAATAATCGGCAGCATCTCTTCCAGGTGCTGGGACACTAGACGGAAATAGAGCGTTTCGTTGTCATCTTGAATGGCGCGGAGATGGATATGCTTCTCAAGGCTGCTATGGCACTGCTGGTACTGGCGATAGACCCGCTCAAGCTGATCCTCAATGGTTTCTACCTTTTGCGGTAGCAAACCGATCAGGTTAAACGCCAAGCGTTCCTCCTGAGTAAACGCGCTGCCTTTGTTCAATAGCGGCATTTCGAGCAAAGAAGGACCGGCGTAAGGAAGGTATAGGGGGCGTCTACTCTGGGTAGTCATAAGCACTCTCTTTTTTATGTCAATCACTGCTGCAATGCAGCAACATCGGGCGTTCGCGGCGTTTGAGCGTAATGTAACATGCTCCTGCGACAAAGGTGGAAGAGAGAGGTCATGTTGATAAAAAAACGCCTCGATTTAGGAGAACTAAACCGAGGCATATGACGAGTATTAACTAACCTTCTAGCAACTTTTAGCGGTGGGTTTGCGCCCCTCTACGCCAGCGAAGAACAACGGCCGCAGCTTAACGCCGACCATGTTGCCCGCAAACGCCGCTACCAACCATACCCAACCGTGGAGGCTGCCAGACGCAATGCCGCTGAAGTAAGCACCAATATTGCAACCAAACGCCAACCGCGCGCCGTAACCCAGCAAGATACCGCCAATGACCGCGGCCAAGATAGATTTCAGCGGAATTCTGAAGTTAGGTGCAAAGCGACCCGCCAAGCTCGCCGCAGCAAGCGCGCCAAGCATAATGCCGACGTTCATCACCGTGGTGATATCACTCCAAACGCTGGCTTCAAGAGCCGCTGCGTTGCCTGGGGACTGCCAATAGCCCCACTGGCTCACATCGCCACCCACTAGCTCAAAGCCTTTAGCCCCCCACAGCGCAAACGCTGAGGTAATTCCCCACGGGCGGCCTGCCAGTGCCAAGGTGGCAAAGTTGAGCAGCGCCAACGCCACCGCGCCCGCCACTAGCGGCCAAGGCCCCGTCAGCCAACGCTCATAGCCATGCTTATCGACATTAGGCACCTGCTCTAACTGGCCGTGACGACGCTTCTCCATCACCCAGGTAAATGCCGCAATAGCAGCAAACAGCACGAGACTAATCGCTATTCCTCCGCCGACCCCGGCGACGTTGACCAGTGATACCGGTTGAAAAGCCGGTAAGCTCTGCCACCAGGCAAAATGCGCGGATCCAATCACCGAGCCAACAATAAAGAACACCAAAGTAATCAGCATGCGTGCGTTACCACCGCCCGCAGTAAACAGCGTGCCAGAGGCACAGCCGCCGCCCAACTGCATGCCTACACCGAACAGGAAGGCCCCCACCAGCACGGAGATGCCAATCGGCGCTACAAAGCCCGACACCTCGTTACCAAACAGCGTGCCTGCCCCCAAGGCAGGGAAAAACAGCACCACCGCGATGGCCAGCATCACCATTTGGGCGCGTAGGCCACGCCCTCTTCGCTCAGTAATAAATACACGCCACGCTGAGGTAAAACCAAACGCTGCGTGATACAGCACCATGCCAAACAGCCCACCAACAATCATCAAAAGGCCAATATTGGCGTCAAACACTACCCCAATTAGTAACGCGCCCAGCACGATCGCCGCCGTGGCGATCAGCGGCACGCGATAGCTCTGCGGCGTAGTAACCGTCGTTGTAGACATACATTCACCTTTAGCAGCACCAAAAGCGCCTGTTTGTTAACAGGCGCTTTTGGTAGACATGGACAATAGTTATAAGCCTAACGATAGCTGTAGAGCGCGGGAAATTCTTTATTGAAAGGTGCTTATATCTTTATGGAATATGAGAGTGCTAAAGCAACGCAACGACCTCGCGCTAGACTTATCCTGCTATATCAACCTAAAAGAATGCAGTACTTTAAATATTGTGGCGCTATGCTCCTCCCATGACGCAGTAAAGGTGGTTATCATTATTCTATAATGCCCATTGGGAGCGTCTAAAGAAGCGACGAGGGTAGATGTTTCTTGATCTCCATCTACAATGTTTACGACTTGATAAAGACACTCGATGTCTTTTACTCCGCAATTGGCCGAAGTCGATACAAAAATGTCACCCGGCACATGATATTGGAAACTGCTTTCAAGCAATAAACTGTACTCTTCTAAGGTAAGAGAGGCATCATTCTGATCGAAACCAATGAACATTTCTAATTCACCTTTTTCACTCTTTGTTCTTAAAATATAGTCTTTCCCGCTAGGTGCATAAATGGCCCAGGTATGTGGAACGGATATAGCAAACTCACCATTGGTAATTTTTTTTGTTGCGTCACTACTGACCACTTCAGAGTTATTGATATCCTCTGTGGAAGCGATAGCTTTTTCCTTATCAATAGGAAGGTCTTTAACTTGAAATAAAATAACAACAAGCATGGCAAAATTATATGCTTTTAGGAAACGCCTAACGTTTCTACCAGATTTTGGCAGGCAGAAAGGAAGCGCCATGACTGATGGGATTAAAATAGCCGTTAAAATAATATCTACTACCAATCCCTCGTAGTTCGCATAACCGTTAGAGGCGGCGGGTGTAAAGACCGCACAAATAAGAAATAGCAAGATGGCAATAAGTAGTCGCATGTTTTGTCCTTGGTGTGTGACAGAACTTAGTCGTAGCCTAATTTTCTTCTTGATTGCAGAGAATAAGTGAACTAATTACGGATTAGCGACCTGCTAAAAGCCCTAGTGATTCGACGTAAATGAGAGTAAGCGTAAACTGGGCATTCGGTTCCCCTTGCCGGGCCGCAAGATTAAACCATCGAATGGCGTCGCTCCGACTCTCGGGAATGCTTTCGCCGCGAAGGTACATACTGCCTAAATTGTATTGGGCCATAGCATTGCCCTGAATGGCCGCTTGTTGATACCACTGCAGGGCGAGTACGCGGTTAATAGGCACGCCTTCACCAAACTGGTACATAACGCCTAGCATGGTTTGAGCGTCGGTATCTCCCTGTTCGGCGGCAAGACGGTACCAGTGCGCCGCTTCATGATCGTCTCGTTCAACGCCTGGGTTGTAACGGTACATAGCCCCCAGGTTGAATTGAGCCATTACGTCGCCCTGCTCTGCGGCGCGGCGGTACCACGTCATCGCTTTTTCTGGGTTTGGGGGAATACCTGCACCAAAATCATACATATAGCCTAATTCAAACTGTGCATCAGCATCCCCCTGCTCGGCGGCCAGCCGAAACCAGTCGGCGGCTGCTCGCGCGTCTTGCTCAACACCTTCTCCGTCTCGGTACATGATGCCCGTGTTGAACTGGGCAGAAATATGGCCTTGCTCAGCAGCCTGGCGATACCACCCCAACGCCTTGAGGCTATTTTGAGCAACGCCCAGGCCGATGTCGTACCGGTAGCCCACTCTAAACTGCGCATCGGCATCCCCTTGTTCTGCGGCCCGGCGATACCACTCAGTCGCGGTATCCTCATTCTGGGTAACGCCCTCGCCATTGGCATACATATCGCCCAGTTGGTTTTGTGCGCGCACATGACCGTTCTCAGCCGCAAGGGTAAATAGCCTTAAGGCGTCACTCATGCTTTGAGTAACGCCTTCGCCTCGATAGTAAAGCCAGGCCAAGTTATTATAAGCATCAACCACTTCTTGGTCGGCAGCTAACTGAAACCACTCAATGGCTTTACTAAAATCCTGTACTACACCTTCTCCATCGCGATACATAACACCTAAATTATACTGGGCATCGGGAACCCCCTGTTCAGCGGCAAGAAAATATAGCTCGGCCGCGTCACTAGAGCTTTGGGGGAGCCCAGTGCCTAAGTAATACATCCCTGCCAGCATAAATTGGGCGTCAGGATGCCCCTGTTTTGCCGCGAGCCTAATCCACGTGATGGCTTTGCTAGTATTTTTGGATGCGCCATCGCCGTTACGGTACATGGCACCGAGCCGATACTGTGACTCCGAATCACCTTGTTTAGCGCGTGCGACAAGATGATCAAAACCTGCATTAACTTGGTCGCCAGTATAAGCGCTAGGCGGCTCATTCATCGGCTGAGCTAATGCAGGTGAGGAGCATAAGAGAAGGGTGAGACTCAGAAGTGATACAGCAATAAGGTGAGGCATGGCATGCAATCCCTGCACTGATCTTAATTCTACTTATATTCTCAGACTATTTGTTGGATTTCTATATCAACTACTCATTTTCTTGATGGCATGACTCCTACAAGGGCCTGAGCAACAAGGGTCGAGAAATAAACAGAGGCACAAATCGCCTTTTTTGACGGCCTCGTGTTCAGCAAACTTCGAGGCTTTGCCCAGCATGATCGTTTCACCCGTACTAAGACGTCGGTTAAGCTACCGACCTCTTTATAGCCTTTACATCTCGCCAATAGGTGTTAGCCACTCTCTTGGAGCGTAAAAAATAAAGAGTCCAGACAACCGACCATACCAGATTGAAAATGGAAGGGGGGATTCTCTTGGCAAGAAAGTACTCTCCAGCTTCAGGTGGCATAATCACTACACAAAAAGCAAGCAGGCTAGCATTCAACAAAGGGCCAGAAAGCCATATTAGCAATACAACGATGTAACGCGTAACTTTCTTATTACTCGCATACAAAACAATTGCCATGCATACATGGCAAAATACAAAAAATGCAGAAGTGTAAGGTACAGTTTCTAAAAAAGAATTAAACCAATCAGCGTTCCCAACAACATCCTGTTCTCTTAAAAACTCTAAAATCTTGACCACAAATAGAAATGGAAGAATAATGCATACAACCCATATATAAAACATCAACCAACCACCCACGCCCACTGGCTTATTGGGGTAAGGTAATTCCCTCTCAGTCATTTCATGCCCTCTCTTCATTGACCGACAAGATGTGATAGAAAAATCTATCGTATTTATTCGCCAAAAAACCTCATAATACTTCGCCATCAAATTTAGCACAATAGCTTTCTATATTTTCAAGAAAATTTTTCTTCTGCTTAGCTACACAATCGGGTGTGACGGCGCCTCTTCAGCAAGCTTCAAAACCTGATCCTGCGGCTCTGAATCTAGGTCTATATTCAGGCTGATCATACATATTGCCGTCAATTGTTATCTCATCTTCAAAGGAGTTAAGCACCGCGCCTTTCGCAACCAATCGACCTAATGTCGGATGTCTCATGAAAGCCTCCCACAAGGTATATAGTGCTTTAATCAACCGTATCATCAATAGCCGACAGAGTTTTCTTTCTAGCTATATTTTAAATCCTTCAGAAATAGTGTTTCTTGATTAATCAAATTAATTACTGGCTCATTAAAATACCTATGCGAAAAACAGAAGAGATTAAATTTAGTTCTTCTTATTTTATTTGCAGCGACCCAACATTCTGCAAGCCATTCAGGAACTACCTTTGAAGAAATCTCATCATAAACATCGTATTCATCTTCGTTAATATCGTTAGAAATAAGATAGCTCCTCATGTTTTTTAAGACTTCTTTTTCCTTCATATTATTCAGAAATTTCGGTTCCATCATGAACAATTGATCTTCATCACTTAGTACCTGCCCGTAATTCCCCATATCTGGAAAATTCATAAAAGTAAGCGATAGCTTAAAATCATCAAACACCTCACAAATACACTCCAGGCTTTTGTCACAATCTCGCTGTTCGTCTTTATAAAGATCAATCAGACGGCATAGGATCGACACACCATCCTGCGAATACAGATTCAAATTTTGCTGGACAAACTGCTCTAAAATATCCAAGTTAAATTCTCCGTAGCACTGACGTTTATATAGTTTCGTGCTCATTTTCGTCCGTTGATGTTTCTTGATCGTGGTTACCGCCGGCGCTGCTTAAACAGCTTTTTGCTAGATCATCATATTCAGCCATCTAAACCACCTTATTGGAAATCTTCAGCGCGCGTTTTCCACCATTCACGACGAAACCATTGTATTGCCTGTTGAGGATAGGGTCATTACGGAAGGCTCTACCGTCTTAAATGAGGCCATGAAGCTACCTGGAAAGTTTTGTTGCGCAGTTGTAGGCAAGGTATAGGGTTTCATGGCGATGCACGGTGAGGGTTTCGTCGCGATCGATGTCGGTGGTGCGGTCGTTTAAGGATCAGCAGATCCAGGTCTTTTTGGGCGTGGAGCCAGATTTGCTCTTCGCCCGCTTCGTCTTCAAAGCGCAGCTTGTTAAAGCCGTCTGCTTTGTGGCTTTGGGTACGGATGACCGTGCGGGTTTTGTAGGTCGGTAGCGGGTAAGGCGGTGTATTAGATCCATGGTAGGTGCGACGTCACCCCGTTCTCAG
>NZ_JAGGRO010000014.1:0-66547 GCF_018612805.1 Halomonas sp. ISL-56
TGGACGTTGCTGAAAACACCATCGGTACGATCTATACCGCGCTAGCCAGCGATCCTGAAAATGATACATTGTTCTACACGCTGAGCGGCACCGATGCTGCGCTGTTCGATCTTAATGCGAACAGCGGGGCGCTAAGCTTTAAGAGCGCGCCAGATTTCGAAGCACCCGCTGATGCAGGCGGCAACAATGTCTATGACGTTATCCTAACGGCTAGTGATGGCAGTCTGAGTAGCAATCCCCAGGCGCTGGCGATTACGGTAACCAATGTCAACGAAGCACCCGTGTTTGTTACTTCAAGCAAAGCGAGTGTGACCGAAAACACCACCGCAGTGACGACAATGGTGGCCACTGATGTTGATGGCGATACGCTGACTTACAGCATTACCGGTGGTGCCGACCAATCGCTGTTCACGCTGGATGCCAACAGCGGGGCGCTGAGCTTTAAGAGTGCGCCGGACTTCGAAGCGCCCGCCGATAGCAATGGTGATAACGCTTACAACGTCGAAGTTACAGCAAGTGACGGCCAGGGCGGCACTACACCGCTAACGCTGACGGTAACCGTTACGGACGTGAACGAGGCGCCAACGCTGGTCGGGGCTTCCAAGGTGGACGTTGCTGAAAACACCATCGGTACGATCTATACCGCGCTAGCCAGCGATCCTGAAAATGATACATTGTTCTACACGCTGAGCGGCACCGATGCGGCGCTGTTCGATCTTAATGCGAACAGTGGAGCACTAAGCTTTAAGAGTGCGCCAGACTTCGAAGCACCCGCTGATGCAGGCGGCAACAATATCTATGACGTTATCCTAACGGCGAATGATGGTAGCCTGAGCAGCGCCCCCCAGGCGCTGTCGATTACGGTGACGGATGTTGTAGATGGCAACAACGCGCCCGTATTCACCACCTCCAGCAAAGCGAGTGTGGCCGAAAATACCACCGCAGTGACGACCCTGTTAGCGACCGATGCTGATGGCGATACGCTGACTTACAGCATTATCGGCGGTGCTGATCAAGCGCTGTTCTCGCTGGACAGTAAGAGCGGTACATTGACGTTCATTGGTGCGCCCGATTACGAAGCGCCTATCGATAGCAACAATGATAATGACTACAACGTAACGGTGGCAGCGAATGATGGCCATGGCGGCAGTACCCCGCTGTCACTGACGGTGACCGTCACGGATGTTAACGAAGCACCGATATTAAACGGTAGTACCAAGGAAAGTGTGGCCGTGTCCGAGAACGCCACTGGCACGGTTTTTACTGCCACTGGCAGCGACCCGGAAAACGACCCATTAATCTATACGCTGAGCGGCACAGACGCAGCGCTGTTCAATCTTGATGCTAACAGTGGTGCACTAAGCTTTAAGAACGCGCCGGACTTTGAAGCACCCGCTGATGCTGGCGGTAACAATGTGTATGACGTCATCCTGACAGCCAGTGATGGTAGCCTGAGCAGCGCCCCCCAGGCGCTGGCGATTACCGTGACAGATGTTGACGATGGTAACGAAGCTCCTGTATTCACCACCTCAAGTAAAGCAAGTGTGGCCGAAAACACCACCGCAGTAACGACGCTGGTGGCTACGGATGCGGACGGCGATCTGCTCACCTACAGCCTTACCGGTGGCGCCGACCAAGCGCTGTTCACGCTGGATGCCAATAGTGGTGCGCTGAGCTTTAAGAGTGCGCCCAACTTTGAATCTCCGGCGGATAGCAACAGTGACAACACCTATACGGTGGAAGTGACCGCCAGTGACGGCCAAGGCGGCAGCACACCGCTAACTCTGGAAGTGACCGTTGCGGATGTGAACGAGGTGCCCACGCTGACGGGGGCGACCAAGGTCAGCGTGGCCGAAAATACCGCCGGGACGCTCTATACCGCTACGGCCAGTGACCCGGAAAACGATGCCTTGACCTACATGCTGAGTGGCGCCGACGCGGCGCTGTTCACGCTGGATGTCAACAGTGGGGCGCTAAGTTTTAAGAGCGCGCCGGACTTTGAAGCCCCTGCCGATGCAGGGGGCAACAATGTTTATGACGTCATCCTAACGGCCAGTGATGGTAGCCTGAGCAGCGCCCCCCAGTCGCTGGCGATTACCGTGACGGATGTTGACGATGTCAACGAAGCCCCCGTGTTCACCACTTCAAGTAAAGCAAGTGTCGCGGAAAACACCACTGCGGTAACGACGCTGGTAGCCACGGATGCTGACGGCGATGTGCTCACTTACAGCCTTACCGGTGGCGCCGATCAGGCCCTGTTCACGCTTGATGCCAACAGTGGCGCGCTGAGCTTTAAGAGAGCGCCAAACTTCGAAGCCCCGGCTGATAGCAATAGTGATAACACCTACACGGTTGAAGTGACCGCAAGCGATGGCCAAGGCGGCAGTGCACCGCTAACGCTGGAAGTGACCGTCACGGACGTCAATGAGGCGCCGACACTGGTGGGCGCGACGAAGGTCAGTGTGGCCGAAAATACCACCGGAACCCTCTATGCCGCACTCGCCAATGATCCAGAAAACGATGCCTTGACCTACATGCTGAGCGGCACCGACGCGGCGCTGTTCACGCTGGATGCCAACAGTGGGGCGCTGAGCTTTAAGAGCGCACCGGACTTTGAAGCCCCTGCCGATGCAGGCGGTAACAATGTGTATGACATCATCCTGACGGCCAGTGATGGCAGTCTGAGCAGCACCCCCCAGGCGCTGGCGATTACCGTGACGGATGTTAACGAAGCCCCCGTCTTCACCACTGCCAACAAAGTCAGTGTCGCGGAAAATACCACCGCGGTAACGACGCTGGTAGCCACGGACGCTGACGGCGATGTGCTCACCTACAGCCTTACCGGTGGCGCCGACCAGGCCCTGTTCACGCTTGATGCCAACAGTGGTGCGCTGAGCTTTAAGAGTGCGCCAAACTTCGAAGCCCCGGCTGATAGCAATAGTGATAACGCTTACACGGTTGAAGTGACCGCAAGCGACGGCAAAGGCGGCAGTGCACCGCTAACGCTGGAAGTGACAGTAACGGACGTTAATGAGACGTCTCCAACGACGCCACCATTAATACCTCCTGTAGTGCCACAGCCACCCGCATTACCTGTTCCTGGATCGATTGCTGTGACCCCAGGTGCTCCTCAACCCAATACACCCTCAGGAAACACTTCTATTAGCGAGATCATTAGTAATAATGGTACGAGTGCAGGCTCTGTTCGCTTAGTAGAGAATACCGGTAATGCTAATATTGTGACCGCTACGCTGCCGGGAAGAGTAAGTTTGCAACACGATGGCTCGCGTACTGCGACTGATCAAGACAGTGCGCTGGCTGACTTAATCGCAAGTATTGTTGGTAAATCCCCTGCCAATATGCCCGAGCAGACGAATGTAGCTTCACAGTGGCTATCTTCGCTCGCAGAAGGGGCTCTTCTGGATATTCGTACGCTTACCTTTAGCGCTATCGAGCCTATTGCCACGCCCATTTTCCTAACGGGTAATGTCAGTAACAATAGCCTGTCTGCTCATATTGAAGCGTTTGTTATTGACACCTCTGCTCTACCTGTGGGGACACAGCTTCAACTGGATAATATCGAATTCGCCAGCATCATCGGCAATGCTGTTATTACGGGTGGGAGCGGCAATAATATTGTGATAGGCGATGATGCCGCTCAGTACATCGTGTTAGGCGAGGGTGATGATGTGCTTTATGGCGGTGGCGGGGATGATGTCATAGGCTCTGAAGAAGGGGATGACCGTCTCTTCGGCGGCAACGGTAATGACGAGCTATTCGGCGGTGCTGGAGCAGACGTGTTGCATGGTGGTCGTGATGTGGATGTGGCCAGCTATCAAGGTAATCGTGATGAGTATGTTGTTACGCAATTTCATAGCGTCATTACTGTGAGCCGTAGAGATGACGCCAGCGATGTGGACACGCTGATCAATATTGAAACGCTTCGCTTCACCGATGATGAAGATAGCATTAGCTACGCTAACGACCTTGAGTGGATCGCAGGCTTGTATGCCCAAGTACTGGGACGCCAAGGGGATGTAGATGGCGTGCAATACTGGGCTCAGCGTCATGATGAGGGTATGAGCAAGGCAGATATGGCTCTGCTGTTTATCAATTCAGTAGAAGCTGGGGAGCAGCTCAGTACCCAGGATCAAAATATGGATGCCATATTGGATATACTCTATCGGTCGCTCCTTGATCGCGAAGCCGATGCCGAAGGTAAGGCCTATTGGGCTAGCCAAATAGAAACCGGTGCATCGCTGCGCGATGTAGCCGAGGGCTTTATGGCGTCTGACGAAATGCGCACACATGATCTCGCGCATACACAGTGGGATTTTATCGCTTAATAGTTTACGAGTCGTATTGAACCACTTGCTCCGGCACCAGATATTGGTGCCGTTTTTTTTGTTTACCCGGTGAAGCCGGCAAACACGTTCACCTGGAAGAAGGTGGCATCACCTGACTGAGGGGAAGACAATTCGACTGACAAGGGAGTAAAAGGCCAACGGTGAGGTCTGAAGAAGCCATACGTGACCATTCTCCAGCCCTCACCACCCAGCGGTTGAATAGATCAATATACACAGCTAGATACAGCTAGTCTTTGCCATGATGACGCTTTGGGGCCGCAACAACTCCACCAACGTCAAAAAAGTGCTGTGGGTGCTCGAAGAGCTTGAGCTGCCTTTTTGAGCAGATTCAGGCGGGTCTTGAGCACGGGGTAAATAACACCCCTGAATACCTGGCCATGAACCCCAATGGCCTGGTGCCACTACACCTGGCAACCGCGCAGTCACTTGGAGCGCTGGTATCAACAAATTGCAGAACGCCCGGCCTACCAAAAAGCAGTGGTGATTCCGGTTACCTGATGTGTGAGTCTCAATGAGATAAACGCGCTTTTGAAACAATCTAAGTGTTTGATTTAGAAATTGTTTTTATGTAGCGCGTGGTAACGAGTAGCGAGCGCAGCGAGAAACGAGGCACCCGCGGGAGGGCAGCGAAGCTGCCCTTGGTGCCACGCACGCAACTCAATTCAATTCAGACTCTAATCATTTTTCCATTTGATCTGAAATTCAATTTCCTCTTCAGCGTCTGAGCGTTCGTGTTCGATGGTGAATTCGGCGCGAACGGGGACGTAGATGCGCTCGCCTGCAATCTGAATATCGAAACGTTCCCCGTTCTCGATGGCATCTGCCAGTCGCCTTAGCTTGGCCACAAAATCGGCCTTCGGATAGCCTTTCTCTACGTCTCTCTCTTCTTTGGATCCCATTTACTTCTCCTGGGTTAAGTTATTACTGCCAGCGCCTGTGGTGAATCAGGCTCGCATCCAGTCTAGCAGGTGATCCGCGCACGTAACGGTTGTCCTTTCCTCAATGACGATGAGTGCCTAAATAACTCGCTTCCATCTCTGCTAACTCATCATCCAACCCCAGCAACACCTCACACGCCAACCCATGGCGCTGGGCGTTCTCAATCAACGGCCCCAATATCGCCCCGCGTTCGGTAGGCCGTTCTGCCTCCACATCCTGCAGCATAGAAGCCTTGTTGTTCGCGGTGTTGTCTACTACCTGCCACACTAACGCCAGCCACGCTTGCTCACCGTCTATGCCATTATCTTGCCCACCGTTTGGCGGCTGAATACCTTCTGCCTTCATAATCGCCGCGACTTCCTTTACCACAGCTTCCACACGCTGCGCATAAGGGTCGGCACGAAGCTCACCATTGCGCACGCCATTCAGCGCCACTAGAGGGTTAATCGCTGCGTTAACCGCCAGCTTTTGCCACAAGCGTTGGCGAATATCATCCACCTTGGTGGCGGCAAGCCCAGCCTGGGTTAACGTTTGCGCAAGTTCATCCGCCAGGGCGCTATGCCGATTATTTAAATCGCCAACAAAAGTATGCCCGCGCCCGGCGTGAACCACGCCATCATCACCGGTTAAGTAAGCACCTTCCGTTGTTGTTGCGCATAGCACCGGCCCCGGCCACGCCTGAGTAATCCGCGGCTGCGCCAAAAAGCCATTCTGCCAAAGCACTAGCGGGGTAGAAGGGGAAATACTGCCCGTAACGCCAGCCAGCGCCGCTTCAGCCGCCATCGCTTTGGTAGTGATATGAACAAAGGCGGGTGGTTCATGCGTTTCAGAGGTGAGTTGGGCAACCGTGAGTATATTGAGAGGCTGCGCCCTTCGTTCGCCTTCAGGTGTGGAAAGAGCTTGCTGCTCAGGCAGCGCACGTCGACCAATTAGCGTGGTGGCCGCTAAAGGTGAAAGCGAATGGGCCAGCAGGCGCCCTATGGCACCAGGGCCGAGTATCCAGTGGGTAGTCATCATCAAGATAGTTGCTCAGCAGCGGCGTTGCCGCCAAGCTTACCGTGTTCATCGCCCAGAAATGAAGGCGGTATAAAAGGTTAATTTCCAGTGACGGCAGCAATCGTAATCTGGTAGCTTTGAAGCTAAGAAGCTTTGGATAACTTGTACTTAGGGTGGTGGAAGTAGCGCAGATGGTGGCTCCAGGGACACCTTGTTAGAGGACTGGTTTCGACCCAAAGCGGCCCTTCCGGCGAAAGCGGCATGCTGATTCAGCCGTGTTATGCGTACGGCACGATAATCTATGTATGCTGCCATTTATACTTAATTAATTTTAATTTCAGTGGGATAGGTCGTAAGTGAAAGGCGGTATAACCTGAATGAACGCGCCGTCGGGTTCATTGAGGTTATGTAGAGGGCTGTATAATCACTGTTCAGTGTAAAAGGAAACAATGGAAAAACGTTATCAAATCTTCGTTAGTTCGACATTTGCTGACCTCCAAGAGGAGCGCCAACAAGTGATTCAAGCCCTCATGGAAATGGATTGTATCCCTGCGGGAATGGAGCTATTCCCCGCGGCTGACGAGGAACAGTGGGAATTCATCAAGCGAATTGTTGATGATTGTGATTATTACCTCTTAATCATAGGAGGTAGATATGGAAGTGTTACTTCCGAAGGAGTCAGTTATACAGAAATGGAGTACAACTATGCTGTAGAAAGAGGCTTGCGGGTTATCGCATTACTGCACGATACACCGGAAGAACTGCCTGCTAAAAAAGTGGAAATGGAAACAGAGGCCAGAGAGAAGTTAGCGACATTTCGAGACAAAGTGGCAACAGGCCGCTTGGTCAAATTCTGGAATCGGCCTGATCAGCTCCCTGGCTTAGTTGCCCTAAACCTTTCCAAAACAATAAAGATGTATCCAGCATTAGGTTGGGTTCGTGCAGATCAAGGCGATTCTACTGAGTTGCTGAGGCAAATTAATGAACTTCGGCAAGAAAACGAAAAACTGAAAAAGCAAGCCGAAAGCCACCCAGCTCAAAAAGCGGTGCCAATTGAAACGTTATCTCAAGGCGATGATATCGTTTCAATTAGTGGTGAGTCTTCGTCGGGTAAGGGGTATAGCCAAAAACCTTGGAAAGCAGAGTCAACATGGAATGAATTGTTTTCTGTTCTTGGTCCTGATTTATACCAATATCAAGGTGAATACACTTGCCAAAAGACCATCGCAGAATATTTGGTCAATAGGTCAGGCGCGGGTACATATTTACCGCGCCTTGATGATCAGTCAAAGAAAGTCATCAAAATACAGTTTATTGCCCTAGGCCTAATAACAGTGAATGACCTACCCTTAAAAGCAGGTGGTTACGGCCTATTCTGGAAAATTACTGATGCAGGAAAAACCGCTCTTATGCAAATAATGAGCGTCAAAAGAGATACTTAACAAGACCTTACAGCGGACACAGGCGCTATTGCGCCTGCTCTCCTGAAGGCTGCATTATATCAGAGACTCCTAAAAGACCGCTTTTGGCCGTAACCAGCCTTTTAAAGCCATCAGAAAAGGGGAATATCATCAATATGGTTGCATTCCTTTTTGCCTAAGCCATGCGATGACTCAAAACGCGATGAATCTTGCTGGTGGCTTCAACCGGTTGAACCGGTGAAGCCATAAACGCAGTCAATGGCAGGGTAGGGCTCCGATATATGTCAGGCATTGTCGCCGAAGGTCTTGCGCCAGTCGCGGGGGCTCACTTGATGGCGCTGCCTAAAATGTTGTCGGAAAGACGTTGCTGTGTGAAAACCTACTCTCTCTGCAATTGCTTCTACCGATAAAGAAGTGGTTTCCAATAGCTCGCGCCCATGTCGTAACCGCTCGTTCACGAGCCACTCCACCACCGTCATGCCGGTCGCTTTTTGAAAGTGACGTGTGAAGGTACGTCGGCTCATGGCGGTTCGAGCCGCTAGCTCATCAATACTATGCGAAGCGACTAAGTTTTCTCTCAAATAGTCCAATAAGCGATTTATGTGGGCATCCTGGGTAGAGACGGCAACGGGTTGCTCAATAAACTGCGCCTGCCCGCCTTCGCGATGCGGCGGAACCACCATGATACGGGCAATCTTGTTGGCAATCTGCGCGCCGTAATATTTGCGCACCAAGAACAAGCAGCAGTCCAGGCCAGCAGCCGTGCCAGCGGACGTCACTAGACGATCCTCCTCCACATAAAGTGCATTGGTGTCGAGTTTGACGCTTGGGAAGCGCTCACTGAAGTCCTGCTCAGCTACCCAGTGGGTTGAGGCCCGCCTGCCATCCAGTAAGCCAGCGTAGGCCAGCGCATATGTGCCGAAACAGAGTCCCACCACGTAAGCACCCCGTTCATGGCAGCGAACGAGCGCCTCGGCCAGCTCAGGTGCTGGCGATTCATCCAGGTCATGCCAGCCGGGTACCACGGCGATATCCACGTTGTCCAAGAGCGCTAAACCGCCATCCGTCCTTAGCGTCATTACCCCCTCACTCTCTAGTGACGTTCCCTCTGGTGCCACAATGGAAAGATCGAACAGCGGTTGATCGGGCAACTCCATCCCGAACACCGTATAGGGCACCGAAAAATGGAAAGGGGTGATACGTGGATGAAGAATCAATCCGACACGAGGTAAGGGCAAGGCTTTGCTCCTAAGGTTTTATTCACTTAAACGGTACCATGCTGGCCCAAAAGTTTCGATCATTGTCTGTTAGGCCAATGTTTGTGTCTGTCACCTCTCTCTAAACTGCATGGCATCAACCCAATAACGTATTGAAGGACGTCATTAGATGCTCACTAAGACTTTAACCAGTTCACTTCTGTTAGCCTCGGTTTTCATTGCCGGTAGCGCATTCGCAGCGTCAGGTGCTCAGGAGACAATCCAGCAGGTACAGCAGATTCGTAACGCCACGGTGAAAATCACCTACGGGGATACCACTTTCTTGATTGACCCTATGCTGGCTGAATAGGGCGCCTATCCAGGTTTCGAGAACACCTACCGCAGCGAGTTGCGTAACCCACTGGTCGGGCTGCCAATGCCAGCAGAGGATTTGATCGACGGCATAGACGCCGTCATTGTTACCCATACCCACCTTGACCACTGGGATGAAGCCGCCCAGGCGCTATTACCGAAGGGTATTCCTCTGTTCGCCCAGAATATGGAGGATGCTGAGCTGATTCGCTCTCAAGGTTTCAGCGATGTGCGCGTTCTTGAAGATGGTACCGAGTTCTGCGGAGTGCAGCTTCACAAGACGGGTGGCCAGCATGGCTCCGATACCCTCTATGCTGTTCCTGAACTGGCGCAATCGCTCGGCGAGGTCATGGGAGTGGTCTTTGAAGCACCGGGACAGAAAACCACCTATTTAGTCGGCGATAGCGTATGGCGCGACGAAGTTGAGCAGGCACTGGCGCACTTCAACCCTGAGGTGATTGTGCTGAATACCGGTGCCGCAGAAGTGACTGGCTTCGAAGGTGACCCCATTATTATGGGCAAGGAAGACACGCTGCGTACTCATCAGGCAGCCCCCAGTGCCACCATTATCGCGGTACATATGGATGCCGTGAACCATATGACGCTAAGCCGTGACGAATTGGCTGACTACGTGCAGGAGGAGGGTCTCCAGGAACACGTCTTGATTCCCGCTGACGGCGAACTAGTCTCCTTCTGATTCCCAATGGGCCTCCATCCTTATGGTGGCCCATGTCATTATGCCAGCGTGCCGACTGAGCGCTCGTTCAGAGGGCAATGTCACCAAAACGCTGGGTAAACGCTATTGAAAGAGGATTAACACTATGAGTAATCGCGCCATTATTGTCGTCGATATCCAGAATGAATATTTCCCCGGTGGAAAGTTGCCGCTGATAGGAATTGAAAAAGCAGCGAAGAATGCAGCCAAGGTCATTGAGCATGCTCGATCGACAAAAGATTTTGTCGTCTATCTGCAACATGAGTCTACTGATTCAGAAGCCCCTTTCTTTACCCCCGGTTCGCAGGAGGTGGCTATCCATCCTATGGTCGCTCCCCTTGAATCGGAAACAGTGCTAGTGAAGCATTTCCCCAACTCGTTTCTTGAGACTGGTCTGAAAGAGCTGCTGGATAAGCAGGGTATTGATGAAGTCGTGGTCATCGGCGCCATGAGCCATATGTGTATTGATGCAACAAGCCGTGCAGCGTCGGACTTAGGCTATAAGACGACGACCATACACGATGCCTGTGCCACTATGGATCTTGAGTTCGATGACGTGAAAATACCTGCGCATCAGGTACACGCCTCAATAATGGCAGCCTTGGCATTCGCCTATGGCACGGTAATCACCACGAGCCAATATATCGAGTAACGTTACAGACTTGTAAGATGTGCTTATCTCAATGCCGCCTTCGTGAAATCACTGATGGTCGGCGGTATTGGGGGGATGTCGCTGGCTGGGTAAATAAATAAAGATGACCGGCGATGGAGACGGCTCGAAATCGGGTTTTCCTTCAGCCTCGTTAGGCCTATAACCAACCATTACACATGGTTCGCAATGAAAATCACATACAGAGTAGCAGCACCTGAAGACACGCCCGAGTGCATCGCTTTGAGAGGTAAGACAAGAGAGAATGCTTTCTCTGTCGAGCAATTGGAAGAGCTCGGCATAACTCTGGATAGCTGGCAAACAGGCATTAGTGATGGCTCCTTACCTGGCTACGTCGGTGTTAGTGAAGGAAGGATTGTCGGTTATTGCTTTGGCGATAGAGAAACTGGAGAAATTGTTGTTCTTGCATTGTTACCAGAATACGAAAACAAAGGTGTCGGCAAGATCCTACTAAATCTCATGACTGAAGATTTCAAAGCACTCGGCTTCAAGAGGCTTTTCCTCGGTTGCTCATCCGATCCGAGAGCTCGTTCATATGGTTTCTATCGACATCTAGGCTGGCGCTCAACTGGTACTTTTGATGATGCGGGTGATGAGATACTTGAATACATTCCTCCTCCATTAAAATAAATTAGAAAGTTAGAAACCGACATCGCCTGACAAGTGTTGTAAATCACTCGTTCCGCTCGCTGGGATGAGTTAAAGCTCGCCCCTAAATCAAATGCTAATCATACAGAGATCCACTATGGAGATTCGACAGGTTGAGCAGAAAGAAATTGAAGGTGTTCTAGATCTGATCGATGAGTATGATCGACCTCGTTCGCCAAGGCCATCGGATGAAGAAGTGCGCAGCATTTACAACGCTATACTGGAAAGCGGCGGGTGTGTATTTGGTGCTTTTTCCACCGGGGATATGGTTGGCACTTGCACCGTAAATGTTTGCGCAAATCTGAGTTGGTCTGGTCGCCCATATGCGATCATAGAAAACGTAATTGTTTCCAGGAGTCACCGGAATCAGGGTATAGGCAAGGCTATCCTTGAGTATGCAACAGACTTCGCACAGCAAGCTGGTTGCTATAAAGCGGCGCTCATGACTGGCTCCAAAGAACCTGCAACCCATAGGTTATACGAGTCCGCAGGCTTTAGCGCGAGCAAGCAGGGCTATCAAATACGGTTTAATGCTTAACGAGGCTTATTTAATACGCTGCCTGCTGTCGCCGAGCCTCATTTCACCGTCACTCGGCTGTTTATGGCGAGCGGTATATAAGATGTGCCAAAGGATAGCCTCTGGCCGATAAAGGCGATCCAGCTAGGGCCAAAGAGTCAGTCCCAGCGATCAATGAGCATCGAGGTCATTCACAAAGTCTCCAGGTCATGGCAAACCCGGGGGGGGGGGTACGTCAAATCACGACGAGGCTCAGCTCGATGGCCCTTCGTGACCAGGCACGAAACCGCCCAGCAGGCGGTCGATTTCCTTGGCCGGCATTGGACGGTAGAAGAAGAACCCCTGGATGAGGTCGCAATGCATTTCGCGAAGCAATGACAACTGTTCGGCGTTCTCGACGCCCTCGGCCACCACCTCCAATCCCAACCGATGACCGATGAAGATGGCACCCTCCATGATGGCCCTATCCTTTGGCTGTGTGAGAGCGTCGTTGATGAAGGAGCGATCGATCTTTAGGGCAGTGGCTGGAAAGTGCTTGAGGTAGCTCAGGGAGGAATAACCGGTTCCGAAGTCGTCGATAGCAATATGAATGCCGCGATGATAGAGGCGGCGCAGGTCTTCGAGGACGGTCTCGTCGGCTTCGATCAGGACATTCTCGGTCAATTCGATGCCGATATCCCGCGGAGCTAAGCCGTGACGCTGCAGCGAGTCCTCGAAGCCTTTGAGGGCATCGGGACGCACCAGTTGGCGACCCGATACATTGATGTCGATGCGGTGCTGATGAAACCCCTTGGCACGCCATTCCACCTGCTGGCGGCAAGCCTCTTCGATGACCCAGTCGCCCAGACGATGGATCAAACCGGAACGCTCGACCAGCGGGATAAACTCGCCAGGCGAGATCGTCGGGCCCTCGGCAGGCTCCCAGCGTATTAAGGCCTCGAGATTCTCTATTCGCCCACTGGCCGCGGAGACCTGGGGCTGGTAGTGGAGGGCGAATTCACCGTTATCCAGGGCTTCCTCGAGTCGCGCCGAGAGATAGTGCTGGCGAACCAGCTCATCATGGAGCTTCTGTTGGAAGAAGCGAACAGCACCCCGACCATCCAGTTTGGCACGATTCTTGGCAACATCGGCATTACGGATCAATTCGCGTGACGATTCACCATTCTCGGGAAAAAGCGCCACGCCTAGGCAGGCCGTGACCTGACGCTCCCGACCATCCAGGACAAAAGGTTCCCGAAAGACATTCTGGACATGACGAACGACCCGTCTGACATCGGAGTCCAAGTGGACGCCGGGAAAGGCCAGCACGAATTCATCGCTAGAGACACGAGACACCAGGTCGGTAACTCGCTGGCGCTCTCTCAGTCGCCGAGTCAGCTCAACGAGTAGGCGATCACCCTGATCATAGCCAAGAGCATCATTGATCTCGACGAAGTGATCGATGTCCACATAGATGGTTGCCAGGCCATTGCCCTGGCGTCGACAGGAATCCAACAGACCGTCCAGCTCGACCTCGAAGGTCTGTCGGTTAGGTAGGTGGGTGAGCCTGTCGAAATGGGTGGCGAATTCCAGGTCACGGTGGGCGCGCTTCTGGTCGGAAAGATCAACATCCACGCAAAACATCAAGGGTGAGTCGGTATGCTCATTGAGCATCAGGTGCTGCGAAAAGACCGATACCAGTTCACCGGTTTTATGCTTGAGCTCGAGTTCATCGGCGGGTATATCGACCCCTTCTTTGATCCAGGCATCATGTGCCTGGATCACCTCGTCACGCATTAAGGCAGGAATGATCAGATCTTCCAGTAACTGTCCCAGGGCTTCCTCAGCGGTATAGCCATAGAGGCGAGTGCTACCCTCATTCCAGTAAATCACTCGCCGATCGCGATCATACCCCTGAACCGCCACCTTCGGCAGACTCTCCAGCAGGGTGCGGAATCGCTGCTCACTCTCCAGATACTGGCGGCGTACTAACTCGACTTCTTCCCTGCCGACATCATGCGAATCAATGCCATCCGTTGGAGGTATCTTTGACACCTTCAACACGAGCGCACCGGAAAACTCCCTGCGGTTCTTCTTCAGGCGTTCCGGATCTCTGTGATGTCGGGAATCGCTGGCAGTCATGGGATCCACTTAAAGAAAAAACACTGTCAAGAGCCATCATAATGGCAACAATAGTCACTTTATTGTGATTATCCTACACCTATGTGAAGGAGGTAACCTAGACATATACGTCATCAGCGGTCTGATCCTGTTTTCAAAAAAATTACTCTTTCTTAGTACATTTCTTTGACATGTCTTTGCAAATCTTTTCATTTCTCTCCTGTTGACCGCGTTCTTACACCGGCAACCCAGGGCAATTCCGACCCGTTAACAGGAGAATACCAACATGAAACTCGATACCCTCAAGCACGGTTTTGATCTCACCTTCATGCCTGCCGATTCACTCGCCGATTATTGGCATCCGGGAGTGATCGAGGCGCTGAGGCATCAGGATTGGGCGAAAACCGATATTCGGGGACGAATTGATCTGACCGCCTGGCAGGGGTTTACCGCTGACCTGCCGCGCGATCCCTATGTGAACCAGCGATGGAAGCGAATGTCATGGCTCGCCCTGAATGATCAGGGAGATGTCGAAGATATGGGCCAATGCCCCATGGCCCAGGGAGGGGCCTTCAATGACGCGGAAAGCATGGCGGATCGCCTGCGGTACTATGATCCGCTGACTCGGGAATTCATGGCGCGCCCTGATGTGAAGGCCTTCGTTCGCGCCTGGGCAAAGCTTTGGAGTATCGGTGCGCGCGAACCCATCCTGATGCAGATCACCGGGGTTCGCGGGGAAGGCAGCATCGATCCCCTTCAGGGACAGGGGATTCATGCCGATGGCTGCAAGGCCTTGAGCATTCTGATCCTCAATCGAGAAAACGTGGCAGGGGGTGAAAACCACCTCTACGGCGACAAGGCTGGCACGCAACCCTTGGTCGATATCACCCTGAGTCCAGGTGATATCCTTCATCTGCGCGATGACCGGCTATTTCACAGTGTCGACGGGATCGAACAGCTCGACAACGAGACACCCTTCGAGCGGTTCATCATCATTATCAATAGCCGTTTCGTGGACGACTTCCAGAACCGGATGTTGCGCCGCTACTTCCCGGAAGCGGTTCTTAATGAGTGCTACTGACACTCTCTGTAAACTGAGAACCTAGCAACATCAACGCCCCCGGAATTCCGGGGGCGTCTTGTTCGGGGGAGTGAGATCAGGGAGCGATGCGGGCACTGGCGTCGGTAAAGCCGATCAGCGAAATATCTATGTCCATGCGTTCACCGCGTGGACTAATCATGCTGAGGGTTGCCGTATTGCCACTGCGGAGTTGCTGCAACATCGACGACTCAATGGGCACGTCAGCACGGCATCCTTGCTCTTGGCAGACCTGATAGGGGAATTGGATTGGCTCACCGTTATCCACACTGAATTGCAAGCCTGGGGCCAGACGTACCCCCAGCGGCACGAAGAAGCTCATCACCGGGTCATCGATCTGAGGCGGGTAGTCGAGAATTACCTGCATCAAGGGCTGGTCGCTGTCAGGTTGAGTGACCAATTGCGACATCGCACAAGGGGCTGGTCCCGCGGCATTACGCTGGCAACGGACTTCCCAGTCCTGGAACGACTCGGTAGTGACATCATTACCGGAGGCAGCCCCCGCTTGTTGTTGGCTGAAGGCATTGGGAGACAAAACTAAAATCGATAATAGCCCCATCCTGCCTAGGTTTTGAGACAGGTTTTGAGTAAGAGAGTTCGGCATTGGCGTAACCTCCTGTTGGTTCGCTGATGGTGGATAATAATACTCACCATGCCTGCTTGTTCGCTTGAGGTCGAGCCCTTGGTTTACAAGAGCTTGGTTGGGCGGTTTTTTTATTTAGTCTCAACTAAAGGCCATCATAGCTACTCTTCCTTCATTACTTCCTCAACCCATTCCACCCACGTTTCTGTAAGGCGCTGACCAAGCCGCAGCGTGTGCCAGGGCGCGCGCTGGGCGGGCGTCAGCGCCTGTGGGTCGCTAAACCACTCCTGCTCGATGGCGGCGTAGGTCGTCAGGCGCTCCTTGAGTTGCTCGCGAAAAGCGGTGAGCTCTTCGCGGCGGGCCTGCTCGGGCCAGCGCTCCCAGGCGAAAAATTTGGCAAACAGCGGCTGGCGCACAGGGTTGGCGGCTAAGGGCTCGGCGAGCCAGGTGTCGAGCGCTTGAAGGCCCGCTTCGGTAACTCGATAAATCTTGCGGTCGGGGCGTTCAGTTTGCGGCAGCGTCTCACATGTTAACTGGCCATCACTGCGCATCCGTTCAAGCTCGCGGTAGAGCTGCTGATGGCTGGCTTGCCAAACATGGGCAAGCCCCGCTTTGAAGCGTTGCAGGATATCGTAGCCGGTGCCGGGCTCACGCTGCAGAGTGATTAACAAAACGGCGCGTAGGGACATAAGGAACCGTGTGTTGTGAGAGTGTTATGCACATAGTTGCATATTAAAGAAGTAGAGGCTAGCCTTATGCAACAAGTTGCATTTGCCGGGCGGTTGGCTTGGCTCTCGGAGGTTTCCATGGCTTTGACTTTGCATCTTTACGCGTCCCTTCTGGCCCTGGTGCTTGGGGCCATCCTGCTGCTCTCGAACAAGGGCACTATCCTCCATCGCATATTGGGCAGCACTTGGGTGCTGGCCATGGCCCTCTCGGCGTTGAGTTCCTTCTGGTTTGGCGGCGGCGTTCTGCCGTTGATGGGGCACTTTGGGCCGATCCACCTGCTTTCGTTATGGGTGTTAGTGGCGCTTGCTGTTGCGGTGTTGGCGATCTTCAAGGGCAGGGTAGAGCAGCATCGCAGTGGGATGATGGGTGCCTACCTGGGGCTGGTCGGTGCCTTTATTGGTACCTTGGCGCCGGGGAGGTGGGTTGCCGTGCAGCTAGGCATATGGTGACAGTTAAAAGTCAGCAATGAAGATATAGGCAATGAGCGCCTCACAGAGCATTCCAACCTTCGTTGAGCTTATGCTAACTTAGCAGTAACTAACTGTGAGGTGGCGCCCGATGTCTATCGAAATGTGGTTCGCTTTTGCTCTTGCCTCAGTGGCCTTGCTTGCCATCCCGGGGCCAACAATTTTAACCGTTGTCAGCTACTCGATTGCCCAAGGCAGGCGCGCTAATATTCCGCTTGTTGCTGCGGTGGCGTTAGGCGATTCAACGGCGCTGCTTTTTTCGTTGCTGGGTCTGGGTGCGGTGTTAGCCACCTCGGCCTTTTGGTTCACCGTGATCAAATGGATCGGTGGTTTATACCTGCTATATATGGGCATAAAGCTGTTACGTGCCGGTATATCGTCGGTGCAACCGGTCGCGCCTAAGGTATCAGGGTCGCGCTGGAAGCTGTTCGCTAATACTTATCTCGTGACCGCGCTGAACCCGAAAGGCATTATCTTCTTCGTCGCCTTTTTGCCGCAATTCGTTAGCCCGAAAGCCGATGCAGGTCAACAGCTGTGGATGTTGGCCGTCACCTTCGTGGTGTTGGCAACGCTGAATGCCACGCTTTACGCCGTGTTCGCAACGTCGGTGCGCAAAATGCTTGCATCGCCTCGTGCGCAACGCCGTTTTAACGTCGTGGGTGGAACGCTGCTTTCTTCGGCGGGAGTCTGGGCGCTGCTTGCCAAGCGGCCTGCGTAATAGGCGTTTGGTGATTTTAAAATCGTTAGAATACAAACGGAATTAACCATGATCAGAGATGCCGCAAAGAGCGATGCGGGCGCAATAGCGCATATTTATAATTTCTACATTGAAAATACCGCTATTTCGTTTGAAGAGAAGCCCGTGTCGGGTGCTGATATCGAGCGCAGAATTGAGGGGGTTCAGGGGGCTGGTTTACCCTGGCTGGTGGCCGTAGAAGATGGTGCTGTGGTGGGTTATGCCTACGCGACAAAATGGAAGGAGAGAAGCGCCTATCGATTTTCAGTCGAAGCTAGCGTCTACCTTGCCAACCAGATGCAGGGCAGGGGCTTGGGTGCAAAACTGTATAAAGCTACCTTTGCCAAGCTGAAAGAAGGTGGAATTAATACGGTGATTGGCGGTATCACGCTTCCCAACTCTGCCAGTGTCGCTCTGCATGAAAAAATGGGTATGAAAAAAGTGGCTCATTTTGAAAAAGTAGGGTTCAAGTTCGATCAGTGGCACGACGTTGGCTATTGGCAGATAAGCTTGGATGCCTAATGGTCATTCAGCATATTTAAGCAAGCCTCGAAGATAAATTTAGGTGACTTAATTATATTAGGCGCTTTTTTTAATTTTTATTTATTACTATTAATATCAATGGGTTAAGTAAAGTTCTCATGGCGGGTTTTCCTCGCATCGCGTACTGTTAGTTTGCAACTTATTGATTTTTTAAAACAAAAAGTTTCGGCATTATTTTAAAATTAGATTAAAAAATTGACCTGGATCAAAATTTTAAAATTATCTTTTGTAACACCTAAATCTCGGGTTACGGCTGCCGATAATTTATCGTACTTACCCATAACACGTAGTTTGATTTTTTGTTATGGAGTAACACCTTCCCCGTGGCTGGAGTCATTCGTTCACGATTGATTCTCTATATAAGAGTAGACAATGCATAACCTATTGAAAAACCTATCCGTTAAGGCAGGCTTAACGGCTGTTCTGGGTTTGTTTACCGCTCTGATCCTTCTTGTCGCGGTGTTGGGCTACCAATCCAGCACTCTGGGAGCGAGTTCGATAGATGAACTTAACCGTATTAACGTTGAGCAACTGAACGCTCTTAATCGAACGCAAGTGAATATCGCTGACACCCAGCTATTTTTTCTTAACCACCTCGACGCTTTGAACGAAGGGAATCAGGCGCTGGCAGAAACCTATCTAGAAACAGCAGGCCAAAGCCTGCAAAGAGCGGCGCAGCGTTTTGAAGCATTTACTGTGGTTCCGAAGTCTGAGCAAGGAAAGCCTTTTGCTGATGCGATAGAAGCCGCTTTTACGCAGCTTGTGGCCCGCGGTTTAGAGCCACAATATGAGGCACTGTTGCAAAATAATGAGAACGCCTTTCGTGCAGCTAAACGTGAGGGTGACCAGCTCAACCTAGCCTATGTCCAGGCCAATGACGCCTTTAACGACTATGCCAGCACTCGTGGCCAAAATCTTATGGCCGATTACCATTCTACAATGACCGTATCTGGTTATGTCGGACTGGCTGCTTTGCTGCTGGTTTTATTATGCGTTGTCTTCGTTCGAATGGGCATGATGCGAGTTGTTATCCGCCCCATTCAGGAAGCCGTTCATCATTTTGAGCGCATTGCCCAAGGTGATTTATCGCATAAAATCGCAGAGCGGGGACGAAACGAAATAGGCCAACTATTCGCGGCTATGCAATATATGCAGAAAGGGCTTTCACAAACCGTCTCATCCGTGCGTGACAGCAGTGGATCTATCCATATCGGTGCAAGAGAAATTTCCGGCGGCAATGCCGATCTTTCTTCGCGTACAGAGCAACAGGCCGCTTCACTCCAAGAGACTGCTGCCAGCATGGAACAGCTCACTGCGACCGTGAAGCAAAACTCAGATAATGCGCGCCAGGGCAGCACCTTAGCGAGTGATGCGTCTACAACGGCAGCGCGCGGTGGGGAAGCGGTAGGCCAAGTAGTTGCGACAATGCATGGGATAGCAGAAAGCTCTAAAAAGATGAGCGACATCATTGGTGTGATCGACTCGATTGCCTTTCAGACCAACATTCTTGCACTCAATGCATCGGTTGAGGCTGCCCGTGCGGGTGAGCAGGGGCGAGGCTTCGCCGTAGTGGCCACTGAAGTACGTAATTTGGCAAGTCGTAGTGCTGATGCGTCTAAGGAGATTAGAGCATTAATTGAAACATCAGCGGGCCAGGTGAAGCAGGGCTCTGACCTTGTGGAAGGGGCTGGCCGAACAATGGAAGAAATAATGGCTTCCGTGAAGCGTGTTGCCGATATTATGGATGAAATCTCCGCTGCTTCCTCGGAGCAAAGTGATGGCATCGAACAGGTTAATCAAGCTGTCTCGCAAATGGATGAGGTGACGCAGCAGAACGCAGCCCTGGTTCAACAAGCGGCTACAGCAGCAGCTTCACTCGAAGAGCAGGCAGCTCAGCTTGAATTGGCTGTGGCTACCTTCAAATTGGCTGGGGGTGAGAGTCGTGGTGCTCTGCCAATCAGTAATGCTCTACCAAAGGCCGTTTCTTCTATAAAGCAGACTGGGTCTGCAGGTGGAAGGGCTCCCAGGGCCAAAGTGGCAGAATTGGAGTGGGAAGAGTTTTAAATAGGCGCTTATTTAACTAGTTAGTGATAGCTCAAGCGTAATTTAAACCCGGCCAAAACGGCCGGGTTTTTTTTAACATAGTCGTCTCCCATATATAACTTGCTAGCTGAGTATCAGTAGTTGCAACTAGGGGTTTCTAATAGTCATCCCAGAAGGTGAGACGCTGGGTGTGTCACTCTCTTTATGCGTGGATGTTGAAAATTCAGGATTAATGATTCTGTTGTCCTCAGTAGAGCCTCTCTCAGCGATTGCTATTCCTGAAATAAGCATCAATGTAATGATTGTTAACGTACTTAAAATTTTCATGATTTTAAACTCTTAAGTTTATAAACATCGTTAAAATGAAGTTATGGTGACGACAGCAGCTTTATATCAGCTAACCTTGCGCAGCCCTGTTATGGCATTGGGGAGGCACTATGTCTGTAGGTGAATGGGTGATTGAACTCCACGGTCAGGCAGAGGTAATTTCGCCGAGGTCAGGCGGGGCTTGCGACGGGACGTACCACAATGTCAGTGGTGTCGACGTCTGCTGGTTGTCCAACCACATGAGCGATGGCGTTGGCGATCGCTTCTGGCTTGAGTGCAATTTGACGAAAATGACGCATGGCTTCTGCTGCCGACGCATCGGTGATGGTGTCCGCCAACTCAGATTCAACCACGCCGGGATAGACACAGGTCACACGGATGTTGCTGTGTTCCTGACGCAGCCCATCGGAAATCGCGCGTACGGCATATTTAGTCGCACAGTAGACTGCGCCGGTGGGCACAACGTAAAGGCCGCCGATTGACGAGATATTGATCACATGCCCGCTACCTTGTTGCTGCATGGTGGGCAGTACGGCGGCGATGCCGTGCAACACGCCGCGGATATTGACGTCAATCATGCGATCCCACTCATCGACCTTCAGGGCGGCAACCGGTGATAGCGGCATTACGCCAGCGTTATTGATAATCACGTCGATTCGGCCGAACTTGTCTAGCGCGTAATCGGCGAATGACTGCACGTCCTCGCGGCGAGTCACGTCAACCGCACATGCGATTGCCTTGCCTCCAGCGGCGTTAATTTCTGCCACCAGCTTTTCTAACCTATCGATGCGTCGTGCGCCGAGGGCAATGCTGGCGCCTTGGTTGGCAAGTGTTCGGGCGGTTGCTTCGCCGATGCCACTGCTGGCACCGGTGATGAGGATTACCTTGCCTTGAATATTGCTCATGTTAATCTCCATTGTTCAATTGGGCGCTCGGGGCTGAACGCTTGGTAGAACTTTAGAGACCTATCGTTATCGTGAGAAGCTACCCAAAGCTAACCACATTGGTTAGGATTGCTTTCCAATGAGCGCAGATTTCAATCTTTTGAAAGTCTTCCTAGCGGTTGCGCAAGCTGGAAATTTTAGTGCTGCTGCTGACCAGTTGGGCGTTACTCGTTCTGCTGTCAGCCAGAGCATGCGACGGCTGGAAGATGAGTTGGGCATCGCATTGGTTCAGCGCTCTACCCGCAGTGTGAGCCTGACCGAAGCAGGTACTCGACTAAGAGCGCAGATAACCGAACCGTTTACGGCTATTACATCTGCATTGGAAGAAGTCGTGGATGATGGCCCTCCTCGAGGACTGTTAAGGGTGGCGGTTACTTCAATAGCCGAGCGTTTCCTCTCCGGCCCACTGATCGCAACCTTTGCCGAGGCTTACCCCCGTATTACGTTGGACGTAACCGTAACCGATGAAGAGTTCGATATTGTGGGTGCCGGGTTCGATGCTGGAGTGCGCTTGGGAGAAGTCATCGAGCAAGACATGGTGGCAGTGCCGCTCTCAGGGCCACAACGCCAAGTAGTCGTGGCCTCTCCTCGCTATTTGCAGCGGCATGGCACGCCAGACGAACCTTTCGAACTGCTGAATCATCTTTGCATTGGCTGGCGGCCTGCACCGAGCGTGGCACCTTACCGCTGGGAGTTTGCCGAGAAAGGGCGAGAGTTTGATGTGGGGGTTAACCCTCAAATCACGACCAACGATATGTTGCTCATGATAAGAACCGCTCTTGCAGGGGGAGGGATTACCATAGGTATGGAGGAGACATTTCTACCTTGGTTAGAAAGCGGTGAGCTAGTGCCGTTGTTGCAGACATACTTGCAGCCTTTTCCCGGTTTTTACCTATACTTCCCAAATCGTCGTAACCAGCCCCCTAAATTGCGGGCGTTAATCTCACACTTGCGTGCCTATCGTGAAGCGATTGAGCCTTAATGATCTCGTACGTTGCGCTCAGAATCTGGCGACGTCCCGAGTGGCTGAGCGTGTCGGCGCGTCAGTCATGTCGGCGAGCCTATCGGTTCAACACTCGTCATCAACTATCTGCTAAAGCGTAATTTCAGCTATTACTAAACGTACACTTCTAGCCGAATCAAAAACTTTCCTCCATATTAGCGATAGGTCAGGCCACAACCCGCCGAAATGCATGCGTTATCTACTTAATTAGTGATTCCAATAAAGCGAGAGGTTTGAACCAATGACAGGAACTGATAAACCATCAACGACAGCATTGTTGAGCGATAACCGCGTAAAGGTGATCTTAGCCATTGCTGTTATTGCCGTGGTCTGGGCCATTGTTGCACATACCATTGCAGGGTCGCGGCAAGACAGTCTGGAAGCAACCGAAGCGCAGCTGGCCAAAACTGAGCGAGAGCATCAGCAAATTCAGGCGCAGATGTCTGAGGTTGAAGCCGCGGAGCTGGACTTGGCAACACTGCAGCAGCGGATGAGCAACCTGGAAGTTGAACAAGCCGAAGCGGAAGCCGAGCTTGCCTCGACGCGAGCCGACATTGCAAATGTTAAAGAAGATTTGACCGCTTTACGGGGCGAGCATGAAACCCGCGAAGAAGAAGTTGGCGCCCTCAACGAACAAATAGATGAAAGAGAGAGCATCCTAGCGGAACTGAATGAGACATATGCCGAGGTAGAAAAAGACAAACAAGAAGCCGAAGCTGCCCGCGATGCTGCGCAACAGTCTCGACAGGATGCAGAGGAGTCTCGTAGTGAAGCTGAAGCGGATCTAGAAGCGCTAAACGCCGAAATTGAAGAGGCTAATGCTCAACTTGCCGCAATGGGCGAACAGGTCAATGAGTTAGAAGCAACGCGTGATGCGCTTAATATTGAAATCACCTCGCTCAGAGTGATGCGCGACGAAGCGCAAACGCCTTAAGGTTTACACACCTTAACGAACGCGATTTTACAGCGCAGCAAGCTAGACGTATCTCCCCGCGACTCACAGGGGAGGTCGTCGAGAGTAGCCCGTTCCAGCTACGTCACAATTCAAGCAGATGGCGACCGAATAAATGGGTCTGCATATGTTCGACGCCCTCCCCAAAGCTCTAGTAAGCTGCGACTTACTTTCAGCAGTCGGGAGGATCAACCACCATGACGCACGCGACCATTCTGCAGCAAGGCACTATCCACTGTTTTCCAGCGGGGCTGCGCGATGAGCGTGGCAAGCTGGTAAATGCCGAAGTGTCTGCCGTGCTTTACGACGGCCAGCGGCTTATTTTAGCCAGCGATAAACCGGTGCCGGGGGAAGAACGCTCGGCTATGTTTGCCATGCCAATGACTGAACAAGGCCCGGATGACAGCCAATTGGAGTACTTCACCACGCCGCTGATTAAACAGGCGGTTAAGTACGAGGATCTCTCTCTTACGGCGGATGGCCGCCACGTGCTGGCCACTACTGGCTTTGACCGTATCGACAACGAAAGCCATGACCTGAACGATTACAACCACCTGTTGATTTGGCCGCTGGGTCACCCAGAACAGGTGCAAGTGGTCGACCCCGACCCCCGCGATGGAGTGGAAGGCTCGCTAGAGCTTCGCACCAAGCTGGATCAAGCGATTGGTTTCCCGTACTACAAAATCGAAGGACTGGCCGCCATTCCCGGTGAGCGCGGCGATGGTCTGCTGCTGTTTGGCATTCGTGAGCAGGGGCAGTCCCATGCTGATTTCAGCTATGTCAGCAGGATCGTCGGCGCGCATTACGAGATCAGCAAAAGTGGCAACCTGGTATTTATCGATGAAATGCGTGAGCACTACGCCTTTGACCCTGGCAGCCACTCAGCGGTGCGTTATGACTGCGGCCTATCGAGCCTGGAGTACGACCCCTACCATGGCCGTCTTTACTTGCTGAACAGCTTTGAAGTAGAAGAAGCTGGTGAAGAGCGCATTGGCGGTTACCTATGGGAAGTAAGCTTGAGCGGTTTTCGGGAAGGGAGCGAGCCAACGCTGGTGACCACCCCCGCGGGCTTGCCGCTGGAGTTTGAGCACAAAGCTGAAGGCCTTGCCGTGCTGGATCATGACCGGCTGTTTGTGGCCTACGATAACGACCGGCACCTTGGGTTGGGTAGCGTTGATGAACGCGACGAGCGCCACGCCTGCGAAGCGCCTTACACTCTACTGAACGTTTCTTAATCCAGGCGATACCATCCGATGCATCGGCGATTTCTGTTACCTCTTTTCCTCTTGGGGTTGCTGGCCTCTTTAGCTGGCTGCGGGGAAACACCCACTGGGCGCTCCCAGCTGGCGTTAGTGCCGAACTCATTAATGGCCGACATGGGGGAAGATGCCTTTAGCCAGTTACTCAATAGCCAGCCGATCAACCGCGATGCGCGGGCGAATCAATTGGTGCAGTGTGTGGCCGAGAGAGTAGTGGCTGGCGCTGAGGCAAGCTATCCGGGGCTCGCCTTCCCCGAGCGCTGGGAAGTGGTGGTGTTCGAGGATGCTTCCCCCAATGCGTTTGCGCTGCCCGGTGGGCGCATTGGCGTGCATAGCGGCCTGCTGCGAGTGGCCGAAACCCCCGCCCAGCTAGCGGCAGTGATTGGGCACGAGGTGGGCCATGTGCTGGCGGATCATGGCAATGAGCGGCTTACCCAGCAGTTGGGCATTAAAGCCGTGTTCATGGTGGTGGGGTTATTAGGGGAAGAGGAGTTTGGCAACCAGCAGTTAATGCAGGCGTTGGGTATCGGCGCCCAGCTGGGCATTAGCCTGCCGTTCAGCCGCACCCACGAAGAAGAGGCGGATTTGATGGGCCTTGAGATTATGGCCCGTGCAGGGTTTGACCCGCAGCAGAGCGTGGCCCTGTGGCGCAACATGGCGGCTGTTGGCGGCGACCAGCCACCGGAGTTTCTTTCTACCCACCCGGCTCATGAGTCCCGCATCCGGGCATTACAGCAAGGGTTGGAAGAGACGACAGCCATTTATCTCACGGTTACCCCGGCAGAATGTTGAGGTGAGCGGTATTGCGTTGTTGATAGAATAAAAAAATTGCTATGTGACGTCGGGAGTGCGGGACTGTGCCATTACGGGAAAAAAAGTATCAGGTGCATAGGTTAACAGGGCAATTTTGCGACGCTAGCAGTGAGTTGATGTATCGGCGGACTATCCAGGAAAGTTTGAGGCTTGAGTTCAGCCTTGCCGTGAGCGTTGCAGCATGTGTCTTTGGCATGTTTGTGATTGCGGATTACTACCTGTTAGGCCTTACCAGAGAGTTCTACCTGCTGCTTACCATGCGAATAGTGGTGGTGAGCCTTTGCCTATTGATAGCCTTCGTGGTGCGGCGTTGGAGTGGAAACGATTACCGCGCCTGGTTGCACGCCTTGCCGCTATGGGTATTTGCCACAGGCATTATTTTGATTGTACCTCTAAGACCTGAAAGCTTATCCACACAAATTACCGCCGTGGCGGTCGCCACCATGGGGTTCTATCTCCTGATCCCCAATCGACTTACCGTGGTGACAGCTGCCAGCCTCTATTTAAATATTGGCTTTCTAGTGGCTGCGATGTTGTTCGCGGGACTGACCCCTATAGGAATGCTTTTGCTTGCTGTTTTGCTGGGTATGAGCAATGTGGTGGGGTTCTTTGCCTTGCTACGCCTGGAAAGACTGCAGCGTAAGCAGTATGCAATGCTTTATGAGGAGCGTGATCAAAACCGACAGTTGCATAATGAAATCGCTCACCGACAATCACTGGAAGAGCAATTGCGGTTAGCCGCTGAGCGGGATGCGCTGACCAATCTCAATAATCGTGGCCATTTTATGAAACTGGCTAATGGGCTATTAAAGCGTTCCCAATACGAAAAAGTGCCGTTTAGCCTGTTTATGATCGATGTGGATCACTTCAAGAATATTAATGATACCTGGGGACATAGCCACGGGGATTGGGTGCTAACAAAGATCGCAGAGGTTTGCGCAGAGTCGTTGCGCCCATCAGATGTGATAGGACGTTTTGGAGGTGAAGAGTTTGTCGTGGCGTTGCCGAACACTAGCCCAAACGAAGCACAAATGGTTGCGGAGCGCCTGAAAATGAAGGTCGCCGAGCTGTCTTCAATGGAAGAAATGAGCAAACTGAATCCAAGTATCACCATCGGTGTGGCTGCAACGAGTACTGATGATGTCGGCCTTGAGTCTCTTATCACGCGTGCGGATCAGATGCTTTACGTTGGCAAGCGTGGTGGAAGGAACCGGGTGGTGGTATGCCGCGACGCACGCTCCGACAGCAGTTAGCTGTTCCCTATGCCCCTATCACTGCTCCTTCTCTTCGCCGACATACTACTAATTCTCCACGTCCTATTCGTGGCCTTTGTGGTGCTCGGCTTATTCGCAGTGTACACAGGCTATTTCCTGAACTGGCAGTGGGTGCGCAATCGGGTGTTTCGCATCGTGCATCTATGCGCCATAGGCTATGTGGTGATTCAAGCCTGGTTGGGCGTAGTTTGCCCGTTAACCGTCTGGGAAATGGCGCTGAGGGAAGAGGCGGGCGCTGCTACCTATTCCGGCTCATTCATTCAGTACTGGCTGCATAGCCTGCTCTATTTCACTTTGCCGGAGTGGGTGTTTGTGGTGGTTTACACCCTGTTCGGTAGCTTAGTGTTGGCCAGTTGGTTTGTCGTGCGTCCAAATGCGCGCGCTCGTTAATTTCTTCACAGATCGGTATCTTTTTTAGCTAGCCAAGCGCTAGGAATTGGTGGGGCTCCTTGCGCATTGGCAGGTAAGCTTGTCGCTTCATTCTTTGCGATATATGATTCGTATTCATTTTATATTCGTTTCATATATTGGGTGATGTGATGGGTATCGTTAAGATCAATGACCAGTTGCATGAAGATATTCGTAGGGCGAGTACCGTCATGGTGCGTTCAATCAACGCCCAGGCAGAGTACTGGATGAAGGTTGGTATGTTGGCTGAGGCTAATCCGAGTATGACTTTCTCTGACATTATGCGTGAGCAAATGAAGCAAGCTGATGTAGATGTAAGGAAGGTGATCGGTGGGTGAGGTAACGCTGAAAAGCGAAGAGGAGCTGAGCGTAATGCGTGAAGCAGGGCGGCTACTCGCATTGGTTTTTAGCCATCTTGATAAGCAAATAGTGCCCGGTATATCCACCATGGACATTAATAATTGGGCCGAAAGATACATCGTGGATGATTTGCAGGCTCGCCCAGCCAGTAAAGGACAATACGATTATCAATTTGTGCTGAATGCGTCAGTTAATCACGTGGTGTGTCACGGGATTCCATCTGAAACGCAAACGCTTAAATCAGGCGATATTGTTAATGTCGATATTACCCTGGAAAAAGGCGGCTTTATTGCTGATTCCAGCAAGATGTACCTGATCGGCGATGTTACACCCTACGCAAAGCGGCTGGTGGATAAAACCTACGAAGCCATGTGGCAAGGAATACACGCAGTCAAGCCCGGTGCCACGTTGGGGGATGTGGGTTATGCCATCCAGCAACATGCCGAAAAGCACGGCTACTCTGTTGTGCGAGAGTATTGCGGTCATGGAATTGGCCGGGAAATGCATGAAGAGCCCCAGGTACTGCATTACGGAAAGAAAGGCAGAGGTTTGGTTTTAAAAGAAGGGATGGTGTTTACCATTGAGCCGATGATTAATCAGGGCAGGGCCAAGATAAAAACCAAGCGAGATGGCTGGACGGTGGTAACCAGCGACAAGACATTGTCAGCTCAGTGGGAGCATACGGTGGCGGTCACATCCAGCGGTTTTGAAGTGCTCACACTTAGGGATGAAGAGCTTAGTCAACCTGGGTTTTAATCAATCTGGCGAAGATCATTAGGTGCGTTAAGCTGAAAGCAGCAGTATTTCAATATTTCTGTCCAGCCAAACGAAAAGGGATCTACGATGGCTAACACACCTAAAGGTACCGGCAGCGGTAGCACGCCACCTGGCCCGAGCGGCTCACTTAATTCGGTCTCCTGCAGCACCGAGAAACTCCTGTTGGCAGCGCTGGAGCGTGGCGGTAGCTGCCTTGAAACGGGACGCTTTCTTATCAGTTACCGTGAGGGAAGAGTAGAGGAGGGCATCAAGGCGCTAAAGGCTCAGAACTTTCGGGTGGCCGATGCCCGTGACTTTACCGATCAGGCCGTCAGCCTGGAAGACACTGGGGACGCCGAGGCGTTGGTGTTCCCGGAGCTGGGCGTCGCGCTGGTTGGCGGTGACGCCTTAGAGCAGCACGGGATGAGTGTTTTTGACAAAATTTCAGCGGACAGTCCGATAGAAATTATTGAGCCCGAGTATTTTGCGTTTTCTGAAAGCTCTGATTTTAAAACCCCTGATTCTAAAAACACTAGTTTTAAAAACTCCGATTCTAGAAATGCTGATTACCTGCGGGGCTTTTTGCGTGCAGCGACTACTATCGCGCGCGATCTCGGCGTTGAACTTGATAGTGACGAGCGCGAAGAATCGCATGAGACGGACGCGCCTGAGGTGACTTGGGGGCTGGCTCAGTGCAAGGTGCCGCAAAGCCGTTGGAGCGGGGCTGGCATTAAAGTCGCAGTGCTGGATACCGGTATGGATCTTGGCCACCCGGATTACGCTGGTAGGGAGTTTGTTACCCGATCCTTCGTTGGGGAGCCGGTTCAGGATCTCAATGGGCATGGCACGCACTGTATCGGTACGGCCTGTGGGCCAAAAGCGCCTTCCGAAAGTACTTCACGCTACGGTATCGCGTTCGATGCTCAGGTGTTGGTTGGCAAGGTGCTGACCAACTCGGGTAGTAGTACCGGGGCGGGCGTGCTCGCTGGCCTGAACTGGGCCATTGCCAATCGGTGTGAAGTTATCTCGATGTCGCTGGGTAGCCAAAGCCCAGTGCAAGCAGCCTACACCCACGCTGGCGCTGCGGCACTGCGTAATGGGTGCCTGATTATTGCCGCCGCAGGCAATTCCTCTGCAAGCACGGGCGCGCCTGCCAATTCACCCACGGTGATGTCTGTGGCGTCTCTCGATGCAAACCTGAAGCCTTCCAGTTTCTCAAATTATGGCAAGATTGAGATTGCCGCACCGGGACGCGATATCTTCTCTTCATGGCCTCGGCCCACATGCCATAAAACGATTAGCGGCACCAGCATGGCAGCGCCCCATGTGGCAGGCTGCGCTGCCCTCTGGGCACAGTCTGACGCCTCACTGCGGGGAATGAAGCTGTGGCAACAGCTGGTGGCTTCGGTAACAGAGCTGCCATCGCCTGAGCCCCGCGTTGGCGCGGGTTTGGTACAAGCACCTCAGTAAGGAATGATCGATGGCAAAGATAGCGCTATGGATAATTACGATTTCCGACGATCAATCGATCAATGACATCGCCACACGGCTAAGTGCTGAGGGGTTGGCCATCCGGGAGGTGCTGAAAGAGATCGGTTGCATTACCGGGTCGGCAGACGATGACACAGCTGAACGGCTGAAAAGAGTCAAAGGCGTGGTGGATATTGCCCCTGATAGGCAGATTGATGTGGGGCCGCCGGGCGCGGATGAGACCTGGTAAGGCAGTTGACTCTTATCGAACAACTGGGACAGGGAGACGGGTGTGAACGAGTCATTACAAGCGCTGTTAGTCGAACTAGAGCAATTTGGTCAGGAAAATGACGCTGCCTTTGCCGACCGCCCAAGGCGGATGCTGAACATTACCTGTGATACCGGAGAATTTCTTTCAGTGTTGGTTCAGGCAACCAGCGCAAAGCGTGTGCTAGAGATTGGCACCTCTAACGGGTATTCCGCCTTGTGGCTGGCTAAGGGGGCGCAAAAAATAGGCGGGCATGTTACGACAATTGAGCAATCCGAGTTCAAACTTGAGCTAGCGGCCAAGAACTTTGAGCGCTCTGGTCTTCCTGAGGTGATCACGCAGCTCCGCGGCGAGGCGGGAGGTCTGATTGAAAACATGCCCGGCGCTAATGTTGACCTGATTTTCCTAGACTCTAAGCGCTCGGAATACGTGCACTGGTGGCCCACTATTAAACGGATACTGCGAAAGGGCGGGCTTCTTGTGGTTGATAACGCTACCTCTCATGCAGATGAAATGGCGGCTTTTATGGCGTTGGTATCTGCCGATGCTGATGTCACTACTTGCACAGTGCCCGTCGGGAATGGTCAGTTTTTGGCAACGCGGGATAGTTGTTAGCGGGATAGTTGTTAGTAAAATAGTTGTTAGTAAGATAGCTGTTAGCGAGATTGTTGTTAATGGCAACGTTTAGCGCTCTATTTTTCCTCGCGGTTTAACTCTTCAAGGCTCCCAATACATCTAACACATCAAAGTGATCGCGGTTCGCTATATCCACTAGCGCGACTTGGACATCGGTAGCCTTCAACGCTGCTATAAAATCGAGGGCCTGTTGGCGAAAAGTGGGTGGGTCATTTTCGGCGATCACGACCTTGCATGGGGGGAGTCCGTTTATATTGGCAAACTTAGGGCTTAATGCTCGCGCTTGGGTAGGATTGAGCTCTAACGCTTCGTTAACATAGGTGTCCACTAATGGCGTTAGGTCATAAATGCCGCTGACCAGTATTAGTTTGTCGATGGGTATCTCACCGCTGGCCGCCACCCAGTATGCCAGCTGGGCACCGGCGCTATGGCCGCCTAATACAATAGACGCCACACCACCATTATTTACGAGGGCGTTGCATGCCGCTCTAGTTCCCTGGATGCATTGGTTCACCATGGACACAATTGAGGTTTTCGGTGCTAAGCCGTAACCCAGGGAGGCAAAGGCCATGCCACGGGCCAAGTAGCGTTCAGCCAAAAAATCCGTCGCGGTGTTATCCAGCTCCTGCCAGTAGCCGCCGTGAATAAATACCATCAGCGGCCAGGGGGCAGCCGTATTTTTCGGAATAAACAGGTTGAGACGGGCTGCTGGTTCTTCACCGTAGCTCAAGGTAATCGGCTGATGACGTGCCACCAGGTCAACACCTAAAGCGGCCTGGCGCGTTAACGTGGCTTTAAAATCCTGAGCGTAGTGGCTCGGGGAGTAGGCGAGGTTCTGTGGTGTTACAGCCATAACGTACCCTTTAGGTAACCGCGCCACGCACGTGAAACTGGGGATCTTGGTACGCGCCGCTTTCCATTACTTCACGGAAGTGTTGGGCTGCCTGCCAAACATCTTCGAAACTAAGGTACAGCGGGGTAAAGCCAAAGCGCATTAGGCCGGGCTCTCGGTAGTCGCCGATTACGCCGCGGGCAATCAGCGCCTGAACGATAGCGTAGCCGTTTTGGCTGTCCACCAGTGATACCTGGCTGCCGCGCTCGCTGGCAGATGGGGTTATATCGTCAATATTATGAGCGGTAAAAATATCGCTCAAACACTCTCGAAACAGGTCGCTCATCGCCAGGCTTTTTTCTCGCAGCGCTTGCATATTCACTCCGCTCCACAGGGCGAGCGAGGCTTCCAAGGCGGCGTAGGCTAGTGCCGAATGTGTGCCAGTACGAAAGCGGGAAATATCGCCCGCTGGGGTGTAATCAGCTTTAAAGGCGAAGGGCGATGCGTGACCGTGCCAGCCGGAAAGTGGTTGCCAGCCTTTGTCTTGGTGATCGCTATGCACGTACAAGAAGGCTGGCGCGCCAGGCCCGCCGTTAAGGTACTTGTAGGTACAGCCCACCGCGTAGCGAACGCCACAGCCGTTAAGGTCGATGGGCAGTGCACCTGCAGAGTGGGCCAAATCCCAAATCACTTCCGCACCCTGGTCGTGTACTAATTTCGTTGTGCTGGCCATATCGCGTAATTTGCCGGTACGGTAGTTAACTTGGCTAAGCACCACCACGGAGACACCGTTCAGGTGTTCGGCCAAGTCGCGCCCTTCGGGCAGAAAACGATGCTCGGCACCGCTCACCCGGCAATAGCCTTGGGCGATATAGCCATCGGTCGGGAAGTTACCGCCCTCGCTAAGAACCACACGGCGGCCATCCTTGGCTTGGTCGAGGATATACCCCAGCAGCTTGAAGATATTTAGCGTGATGTTGTCGGTAACGCTCACTTCACCAGGCTGTGCGCCAATAACCGGTGCTAGAAGGTTACCCAGGCGCTCGGGGGCATCGAACCAGCCCTGGTTCCAGCCTTTGATCAGCTCATCGCGCCACTGATCAAGAGTATCATCGACCGCTTGTTTGGCAGCCTTCGGCTGAGCACCCAGAGAGTTTCCATCAAGATAAAGAATGCCTTCAGGTAGGGCGAAGCGGCTTTTAAACGCTGCCAATGGGTCTTGGCGGTCACGCTCACGAACACTATCCAGGTTTACAGGCATATCGCTACTCCGAAAAATTGAATGTCACTGGTTTGAACTTCTCAACGGTCATTAAACTTGGCGCGCAGCAGTGCGCTAGTGTTTAGATAGTCGTCCGAACACTCCATAGTTCGGGGAAGAACTGAAGATCCAGCGCTTTGACCAGATAGTTCACGCCAGCCGTTCCGCCGGTGCCGCGCCGGTAGCCAATAATGCGCTCGACTGTTTTCATATGACTGAATCGCCAGCGCTGAAAGTTGAATTCGACATCCACCAGTTTTTCGGCAAGCTCGTAGAGATCCCAGTGCTGTTCGCTGTTGCGGTAGATTTCCGTCCAGGCCGCTTCCACCTCGCTACTTGCAGTGTAGGGTATACTCCAATCGCGTTGGGTATTGCTTTCCGGAATGCTGAAACCGCGATGGGCAAGCAACTGCAACACAATGTCGTAAAGACTGGGTGCGTGGAGGGCTTCCTGTAGTTTTTGGTAATGTTTGGGTTTTGAACGGTGGGCTTCGATTAGCTTGGCGTTCTTGTTACCCAATAGAAATTCGATTTCCCGATACTGATAAGATTGAAACCCAGAACTCTGACCAAGGCTGTCTCGGAAGCTGGCATAGTCGGCGGGGGTCATGGTGACCAGCACTTCCCAAGCCTTAATAAGCTGCTCCTGAATTCTAGAAACCCTCGCAAGCATCTTGAAGGCAGGGCGCAGGTTATCTTCTTGTATATGCTTTGCGGCGCCATAGGCTTCGTGAAGACATAGTTTGATCCATAGCTCGGATACTTGATGGATGACGATGAACAGCAGTTCATCGTGCTCCTCAGAAGCCGGGTTTTGGCAAGCAAGCAAGGGTTCCAGATCCAAGTACTGACCGTAGCTAATATCCTGATCCCAATGGATGGCTTCGTTATCGACGCTGTTTTTTTCATGAGTCGTCATCTTATTCTGCCTTTGACGCTGTGTTATGTAGGGTTTTTTGGCTTCTCTAAATGTTCGTGCCCGAAGCGTGTCTAGAGCTCAGAATAGACCTACGGCAAGCTTTAGCTGAACAACGCCCCGTGATTCTGGAAACAAGGTGAGCAGGTCGTGACTGGTTCGAGGGCCGTCAGAGGCCAAGAAAAGATCGGACTTAATTTATTATTTATAGGTTTTTCTGGCTTCTTTCAACCCTTGACAGCTATTTCACCGCGCAACAAAAAAAGGATCTTAAAGTTGTTGCCTAGTTATGATTAGTAAAATTAGTTGATTTACCTTACAATTACAGAAAGGAATAACCTAGACGATAAAACATTAACTCAAGGAAAGGCTCATGCAGGCATCGCGAAAGTTTGAGGATTACCTGATTAAGCGGCCAAAGCCTAAAGGCATAGATGTACTGTGTGGTCTTAAGCACTTTGCGATTATTACTTACGCTGTGCCGGCCAGACGATTCGAGGGGCTTTTTCCTGAAAGGTTTGTGTTAGATGCTGTTGAGATTGATGGTCAGGCAATGGGGCTTATTTCAGTGGTTCCTTTTATCGATGTGGATTTCACTTCTGCCGTGTTTCCTTTCCCCAAATTTACTATGGGGCAGACCAATTACCGTATCTATATCATCGACAAGAATACGGGGGAGCGATGTGTATGGTTTCTGGGAACCACTTTGGACTCATGGACATTGGTGGTTCCCAGATATCTCTGGAATTTACCTTGGCATGCAGGCAAAGTCTCTTTCGATTGTATGTATGATGAGACAACCGGGCTGTATAGCCATTATCGTATGAAAACAGCGTCTAAGTGGGCGGAAGCTTCTGTCGAGCTTGAGCAATCACCTGAATCAGCTTTTAACTTTCCTGGTTTTCCAGATACTGAGTCAGCATTGGTTTATCTTACCCATCCGCTTGCGGGTTTTTATTATCGACGCGACGGCAAGTTAGGTAGCTATCGTGTTTGGCATAAAGAGCTGGAGGTGAAACCCGCTACGGTAAAGACTGCCCGGTTTAAGCTGTTATCTGACCTAGATATTGTTCATTTAGAGGAGCAGAGCTCCCCGTACAGCGTATTAATTGAGCCCATCAACGAATTCACTATATATTTGCCTCCTACCGTGATCAGTTAATTTTTTCAGTGGCATGAATCATAGAGGAAGATCCCATTCGATAATTATTCCTAATTGACGAGTGGGTTGGTTTTTTTTAAGCTTTATCTAATAGACTGTTTCGTCTGTAAGGGCTGCTCTGATTCTAGCCTGCTACGTTAACCCCCCAGTTTTTCCAAGGAGTGGAAGTGAAAGCACTTTTTTTTGTAAAGCTAACGTCATTAATGGTGGGCATTGCCTTGTTGGTCGGCTCTGTATTTATGTTGCTTAATACAAGGGATTTTCTTTCAGAGGCAGTTATCACCCAAGGTACGGTAGTTGAGCTAGTTGAGTATCGCTCAAGCGACTCGATTACTTATCGCCCTGTGGTTCAATTCACAAATGAAAGCGGTCAGCTTGTGAATTTTACATCATCGACAAGTAGCAATCCGCCGAGCTACACCCCAGGTCAGCAGGTAGACGTTTTATACCAGCCAGGTGAGCGAAGTAGTCCCCGAATCAATAGCTTTTTCTCGCTATGGGGAGCAGAGACGATTCTTGCCGGCATAGGCATTGTGTTCCTGTTGGCGGGAGTCATCCTTATGTTCGTGCCGGAGTTTAGACATCGTAAAGGGGAAACTTTAAAGAAAAATGGTGTGCCTATTGATACTGACTACCAGGGAGTGGAGTTAAATACACGCTTTTCAGTGAATGGCAGGCACCCATTCCAGGTGGTTACTCAATGGCAAAACCCTGCAACCTCGGAAGTGCATGTGTTTAAAAGCAATAATATTTGGTTTGATCCATCAAACTACATTCATACTGATACGATCACAGTGTTTTATGAGAAAGGAGATCTTCAGCAATACCATGTCGACCTTTCCTTTCTCCCTAAGCTTGCAAAGTGACGTACTAACGTTCGATATTGAACTTGTTTGCTGCTTTTTTTACTGGCTAGCTTCTCATCGTCTAGCTTTGCATAGACCGGCTTATACTGACGAAAGCCTACTATAAGGAAGAACCATGCTGCTCACTCTTATCATCATCGTGGCGATCATCGCCGTTATTACCTTTTACGTCATCGGTGTCTACAACCGGCTTGTGTCGTTGAAAAATCGCTTTGAGAACGCCTTTGCCCAGATTGAGGTGCAACTTAAACGGCGGCATGACCTGATTCCTAACCTTGTCGAAACTGCTAAAGGCTATCTCAGTCATGAGCGGGAGACGCTGCAGTCGGTCATCGAGGCGCGTAATACAGCCGCCGCTGGGCTAAAAGCGGCCGCGGCAAACCCCGGCAGTGCCAAAGCGATGGCAGACCTGGGTGGCGCAGAGGGTGCGCTGACACAGGCGATGGGGCGGCTTAACGTGGTCATGGAAGCCTACCCGGATTTAAAAGCCTCGCAAAATATGCAGCAATTGTCAGAAGAGCTAACCAGCACTGAAAACAAGGTGGCCTTTGCGCGGCAGTCATATAATGATGCGGTGATGCAATACAACACCTATCGGCAGAGTTTCCCCCCGGTAGCAGTGGCTGGCATGTTCGGCCACGGTCAGGATGCTTCTTTGTTAGAGTTTGAAGACAGCGCCCAGATTCAAGTGGCGCCGAAGGTGTCGTTCTAAGCTCAGGGAAAACGCGACATGGATTTTTTTACCGCGCAGGATAACGCTCGGCGTAAAACCAGGCGTCTGGTTGTCTTGATGGTACTGGCAGTACTCGCCCTGATTGTTGTTACGACGCTGGCGATTGCCATAGCCCTTCATCTGATGGGGGAGCAATCCGCGACACAAACCAACCTTCCTACTCCGGGGTTGTGGTCGGCTCTCTCGATTGAACTGGTCATTGGCGTTGCGATTGCGGTGCTGGCTGTCGTGGTGTTGAGTGGACTATTCAAACGCAGTCAACTAAAGCGTGGTGGCCGGGTAGTGGCAGAAGCCCTGGGTGGCCGCGAAATCAATCTGAATACCCGTGATGCTGACGAGCGGCGCATTCTCAATGTGGTTGAAGAGATGGCGATTGCCTCTGGAACGCCAGTGCCCCCGGTTTATGTGTTGGAGGAGGAGAGTATCAATGCCTTCGCAGCCGGCTATCAAACCAATGATGCCGTGATCGGGATTACCCGTGGCACGATCCGTCACCTGACGCGGGATGAGTTGCAGGGCGTCGTAGCTCATGAATTTAGTCATATTCTGCATGGTGACATGCGGTTGAATATGCGGCTGATCAGCATACTGCATGGCATTCTCATCATTGGCTTATTGGGCGGAAGCGTGCTGCGCAGTATGCGTTTTCGGCGGGTGGGCGGCGGAAAGCGCGACAACTCAGTCGCGGTCATCTTAGCGCTGGGGGCGGTACTCATGCTGATCGGCTACGCAGGCACTTTCTTTGGCAATTTGATTAAATCAGCAGTCAGTCGTCAGCGTGAATATCTAGCGGATGCGTCAGCGGTTCAGTTTACTCGCAACCCTCAGGGGATTGGTAACGCGCTGGTAAAGATTGGTTCGCATACCCAGGGTTCGCGCCTTCAGGCAGCGCAGGCGGCGGAGTTCAGCCACCTGTTTTTTGGGCCGGGCGTGCGGCTGGGCTTTATCAGAATGATGGCAACTCATCCGCCGTTAAACGACCGCATCAAGCGGGTTATGCCAACTTGGAATGGCCGTTTTGAGGCAACGCTACCCTCCCAGCAGGAACAAAATGCAAGCTCCGCTTCAGGCCAAGCGACTGTGCGTGTTGAGCCTGGATCCAGGTCGGCTACGCTGGCGTCTGCCTTGACCGGGGCGTCTGCTCAGACCGCTATTAATTCCATGGGCCAACCCAATCAACGACATCTGGCACAGGCGCGGGCGACGCTCAACGCATTGCCTGAGCGGATTAAAAACGCCGCCCATGAGCCCTATGCGGCGCGCGCGTTGATGTATGCGCTATTGCTCAGCCAGAATAAGGAGATGCGAAAGCAGCAACTAAGAGCGCTGCAGCAAGTGGCGCTGCTGGATGTTTATCGTGAGCTAGTGGAATACGGCCCAGAGGTATTAAAACTGGATGTACAGTTGCGACTGCCACTGATTGAGCTGGCGCTGCCCGCCCTCAAGTCGCAATCGAGGGAGCAGGTTCAGCATTTTCGCCTTTGTATGGAGCATCTGATCAACGCCGACGGCCAGGTTAGCCTGTTGGAGTGGACGCTGTATCAGCTGGTGCTGAATAACCTGAGCGAGCCGGATAACGGGCCCGCTAACCTGAAGCTAAATGACCTGCAGCGGGAGTGCCAGGTGCTGCTTAGCGTGCTGGCGGCTGCCGGTCAGGATGCCCCTGTGGAAATTAACGCAGCGATCAGTGCTGCTGAAAGCGAATTGCCGTTTTCCCTCACTGCCACTGATGTAAGCGATATGCGAGCACTGAGCTTAGCCGTTGACCGCTTGCGTCGCTTGCGGCCCATGCAGAAACCAGCGTTGCTGAAAGCGATGGCCCGTTGCATTGAGCATAGCGGGGTTATCCGGCCCGCCGAAGCCGAGCTGTTCCGTGCCGTGGCGGATATTCTCGATTGCCCCATGCCGCCACTGCTAATAGAACAATCTTAGCCTGAAACTAGCGGCGCAAGGAGTGTAATTCTCATGGATGAAACGGAATCCTTACATCGAGCGATTGACGAAGAGGTAGCGCTTTTTCCATACGACACAGCTTGGCCAGCCCTGTTTGAGCAAGAGCGTGACCGACTATTTGATGTGTTTCCAAGCGCGTTTTTGGCGATAGAGCACATCGGCAGTACCTCCGTACCAGGGCTTTCGGCCAAGCCTATTATCGATATCCTGGCGGGGGTAAATTCAATCGCCCAGGCCGATGGCTTACTGGAGCCGCTGTGCTCTGCCAAATATGCAACGTCAATGGAATATAACGCCTCTCTTGTGGGCCGCCGTTGGCTGATGCGGTTTGCCGATGGGCGCAGAACCCACCACCTGCATCTTATGGTGTATGGCAGTGAAGAGTGGAACCGGCGCTTGGTGTTTCGCAACCGCCTTCGCCAGAGTGCTGAGCTAGCGCAGCAGTATGAGATGAATAAACGACAATGGGCAGCAGCGTTTAAAGCGGATCGAGAAGCTTATACGGCTGCGAAGGGCAGCTTTATTGCCGAGGCGTTAAGAGATAACATTTAACCGCCGACGAGTAACGCTACTGGTGGAGACCGCTTGAGAAGCCCCTGCGATGATTCTTTAGCATTACAGCAAGCTACTCTTGACTGCTAAATAATTAAGGAAAATAACGGTGTTTGACTACTCGCTATTTCATTGGATGACATTTCTTTCCGCGGCGGTGCTTCTGAATCTTTCGCCAGGGCCGGATATTGCCTACATCCTGGGGCAAACATTACGTAGTGGGCGACGGCAAGGGTTTGCCGCTATGTTTGGGATTTGGACAGGAGCGGCGCTGCATGTCGTGATGGCCGCGGTTGGTCTTTCGGCCATTCTGGCGACATCCGCTCTGGCGTTTTCGATTGTTAAATGGGTCGGGGCGGCCTATCTGATATGGCTGGGCGTAAAAATGCTGCTCTCACGGGGCGATCAATTTATTGCAGCAGAAAAGCAGAGCCCCAAGCGCCTATCCTCGGTTTATTGGCAGGGCATGCTGGTGTCCGCGCTAAACCCCAAAGTGGCCGTATTCTTCTTGGCGTTTTTGCCACAATTTATCGTGGAAGGCGCAGGCTCTGCCGAAGCTCAGCTTTTATTGCATGGCAGCTTTATTATCGTGGTTGCCGCGGTAATAGAACCCCCTTTGGTACTGGCTGGCGCTAAGCTGGGTGCTTTTCTGAAGAGCAAGCCACGCGTTGGTTTATGGATGGATAGAAGCCTAGGGGCGCTATTTGTGGCGTTGGGAGCCCGGCTCGCAGCAAGTGTTAAGTAGGCTCACTCAGCGATGAATATATTTCTACTCAGGCACGCCGAAACAGAATCCAATCAGTTAGGCGAATTGTCTTCTACGGCTACTGACCCGCTCACGGAGCATGTTTATTAGGCTCTGTCTGAAAACTGGCTGCGCTCGACCATACGGCGTTAAAAATCGGCTCAAAATACTCATTTACTGCATGTAAACTCCGTCTTTTCGCCGATTTTTGCCTTGTCTGGCCTTCGCTCGCCGAATGTTCAGACAAAGCCTAGTATGTGAGCTTAAGCCCTTACTCGAAAGCGGAAACAATCATTTTTGAAATAACAGCGTTGAGGTAGATTATGGATTTTGAAAGCACTTGGAAAAACATCTGTAGACAGCTATGTCCGCGAGATGATGCGCTTGTGGTTGAGGTCAATTTAGCGCTTTCAGACCCAGAGAGCTACTTCGGAAAATACAGCGATGATCTCATGGAGCGTGGTATAGAAGATCCATCAGAGGTTACCCCATGGATCGCCCTCGTTGATGGGCTAACTCGCAGTGCCTCATTAGTAGAACTTGACTGGAAATTCGACGCTGCCGAGTTGGTCTGGAACCTTGAACAGCTTAACGTTTGCAAAGCTCATGCAATAGACTTTTCTAAAATTAGCGAAAGCGATGAATATTCTGAGGACTTATTGAAGTTGGTGGCCAGCGTGTTAGACAGTTACTCGTTGAGCTTGATCATTCTAGACATCGGTTCTGACTCATATCCCCTTATGGTAATTCCAAGAGATGATGTTGACCAAGTGAAAAGATTTGCGCTGGCACTTAGACAAAAAGTCGATATCATCGATAGAACGTGACTGTACCTAAAAACGTATTACTCACGACAGGCTTTAAGCCCCGTTAACTTCCAGAAAGAGCTTGAATCAATTCAAGCTCCTGTGCTTCTTATTGCCGATTCAAAGTTGCTAAAACGGTGAGTTATCTTGTGACGAATGGCGTACAATTTATGGATTACGAGATTTCATCTTTTTTCGGTGTCGCTTGAGGTTCTTGCGAAAGAGAATCTTCCTTTGTCGAAGCCAGCGTGTCATCTGCTGGCACCAAATCCAGCTGATAAGTCTCGCTACCCAGTTTGTTCAGGCTTAGGGTGTATCCTTCGGGTAGCTTTTCCAGATTGGCGCCTGCGACATCACTGATCTTCTGTTCGAGGGTATTTTCTCTTTCCTCGCGTGCATTGTTTTTCAAGTGTTGGCCAAGGTAAAGGACAAGGCCGGCTGCCGTGGCGATTGGTCCTGGATAGAGAAGCCAGAATTGTGTGAAAGTGGGCCCTGACCAAGAGACTTGAACGCTATCAGGCCCAAAAATGATGATGCCTGCTGCAATGGCAAGAATGCATCCCGCAACGGCATTAACAATGTTACTTGTTGTGGAAAGTGAAGTGCTTCCGTCATCTACTTCAAATTTCAAAGGGAAAACGTTTAATGAATGTATGTCTTGCTTCTCTTTCATGAAATATGCCTTGGGCTGTCTTAAGTTTGAAAGGGGTGATATAGGCGCTGTTTATTCGTAGATACCTTGATATCATGGGGTAGTTTAACAAATGGTTATATATAGTGGTCAACTAATATTGGAAAGTAGTTTAGGGTTTTTCTCAGCGATAAAGCGAGAAGTGACGCTGATGGATACTTGAGGCCGTTACCGCTTGTAAGTGATTGTTCAAAATTAATCTTGTGATCCGTTCAATCATTATCGGGCACACAGCGATTTTCCCTGACTCTCTGGCCAAGCGCTTCTTGCGGGTTCTTTAAATAAGGATAGGGCTAACTTGCCTGCTTGCCGATCAGTCCCACTACAGTAGAAATCATCCATTAAGTACCCTTTAGCTCGTCTTCTTCCTGGCTCCGGTACTTTTCCTTTTCGTATAGCTCTTTCTCGTCTTAACTGTGCGCTTTGCCGGGCCACCCGATTCGCCCTGGGCGGTTTGCAGGCTCTGCCGTAGCTTGGCAGCGTCACTGTGGTTGAGCAGGCCGCGCAGGTCATCCAGCAGCGCCTGCTGAAAGGCGCTGGGGTCGTCCTGCTGTTCGGATATTGCCCGCAGACGCTGCTCCCACAAAGCGGTGCGTTCAGGCGTGCTCACCGCACTGGGGAGGGCGGCGATGAGGGCAGTGCCGAGCTTGGTGGCGCGTAAAGCCTTTTGCTGGCGCACTAAATAGCCGCGCTGTACCAGGGTTTCGATAATACCGGCGCGGGTGGCTTCGGTGCCCAGGCCATCGGTGTCGCGCAGGGTGCGGCGAACGTTGGGATCGTCCACGTAGCGGCCGATGTTCATCATCGCTTTGATGAGGCTGGCGTCGGTGAAGGGCTCCGGCGGACGGGTCTCTTTCTCTTCCACGCCTGCGCCTAATGCTTGGCAGGCTTCACCTTGGGTCAGCGGCGGAAGCGGCGGGGTTTCATCGCGGGTGGTAAATAGCGGTTTCCAGCCGGGGTCGAGAATGCTTTGCCCACGAGCGCGGAAGGCTTCATTAAGCAGGGTAAATTCGGCTTTTACCTCAAAGGTGCGCAGCGGGCGATAGAACTGCGCCATGACATTGCGCACGATCAGCCTAAACACATGGCCTTCGGTATCGGAAAGCTGACCAAAATCGGCAGGTTTGCCGGTGGGCGCGATGGCGTGGTGGGCGCCGATCTGTTGATCGTTCCAGGCCTTGGAGCGCAACGTAAAGTCTGCACCATTGAGCCACTGTTGTAGCGTCTTATCGTTTTGGCAGGCTCCGGATAAGCTGCGCTGGGCTAGCTGAAGGTGCTCTTCGGGTAGGTAGCGGCAGTCAGAGCGCGGATAGGTAATCAACTTGTGGCGTTCGTACAGCCGCTGACAAATATCCAATACCATCTGCGCGGAAAGCCCGTGGCGACGGGCGGCGTCTACCTGAAGGGCAGAGAGCGAGTAGGGCAGCGGCGGTGCCTGGCGTTTCTCCTGCTGGTCGAGCTTGGTCAGTTGCCCTGATGCGCCGGGTAATTGAGCCGCTAAAGCATCAGCCGGGGTGCGGTCAATTAAGCGGCCTTGGTCATCTAATGGTTGGTGCTCTTTGGGCGCCCACCAGGCGCGTAACTGGCCTTGGGCAACCTTTAAATCCACCCATAGCGGATAAAACGGGTGGGGCACAAAGTCGCGAATAGCGTTGTCGCGGCGCACGATTAAGCCAAGTACCGGAGTTTGTACGCGGCCAATCGACAGTACGCCGTCGTGGCCAGCTTGACGGCCGGTAAGCGTCCAGGCACGGGTTAGATTAATGCCGTAAAGCCAGTCGGCGCGGGAACGGGCTTGGGCGGCCTGAAACAACGGTTGATATTCAACATTAGAGCGCAGTTTCGCCAGTGCACGGCTAACTGCCGGTTTGTTTAGATCGCTAATTAACAGGCGCTGTACTGGGCCACGATACTTCATGTGCTCAATGACTTCCTGTACCAGCAATTGACCTTCGCGGTCGGGGTCGCCAGCGTGAACCACATCGGTGGCTTGCTTGATCAGCTTGCGAATCACAGCCAGTTGGCCCCGCGCCTTGGGACGCGGCATCAGTTTCCACAGCTGCGGCACGATGGGGAGTCGGTCTAGACGCCACTGCTTGTCGGCGGGGTCGTAGGCCTCCGGCGGCGCTTGCTCTAATAAGTGGCCCAGGCACCAGGTGACCGTGGTGTCACCACAGTTAATGGCGCCATCCTGGCGCTTGCTAGTGCCCGGTAACGCCTCTGCGATAGCTTGGGCGAGGCTGGGTTTTTCGGCAATTATCAGGCGCATAGCAGCGAAGCCTTCATCGTATCCTTTGATAGTGGCTATGTTAGCAGACGCTCCAAAGATTAGCTGAAACGGAGCAGGATAGTGATGCGGTAAGTGGCCAATGCTGTTAGATTGTATAAATTGTGTATAAATAATTTGATGTGGTGAGCGTTAAGGGGCAGAGCCAATGCGTGAGCGAGGCAGAACACGACGATTGATGGGCTTGGGTGCGCGCACCGGCGGCGCGTTGCTGAAAACCCGTTTAGGTGGCCAAGCGGACTGGCGCGCCCTGGGCGAAGCGCTGTTTGAGGGGCTTTCAGAGCTAAAAGGCCCGGCCATGAAGCTGGCGCAGGTAATGTCTCAGTGGGATGACCTGCTGCCGCCAGATCTTGCGGAGGAGCTTGCCCGCTTGCAGCGTCAGGCCGAGCCCATGCCCTGGCCTAAAATTCGTGAAGCATTGGTGTTGCAGTACGGGGATATTGATCACCACTTCAGTGAGATTGAAGAACGCCCGTTTGCCAGTGCTTCCATGGGGCAGGTGCACCGGGCAACAACCCATGAAGGTGAAGCCGTTGTATTAAAGGTGCAGTACCCTGGTTTGGCTGATGTTTTAGAGAGTGATTTGGTTCAGGTGCGGCGCATTATGCGGTTGGGGCGCTGGTTTAAAGTGCCCCAGGCGCGGTTGGATGCCCTATTTGAAGAACTCGCTGAAAGCCTGCGTGGGGAACTGGATTACCACGCCGAGGCTGATGCACTGGCGCGGTATCGCGAGCGCTACAAAGATAACCTGAGCCTGGTGATTCCCGAGCCGATACCGGCCCTTTCCGGGCAGCACGTGCTGGCAATGCGCTATGTGGGCGGTACGCCGCTGCGTGACTTGGCGGATGCTGATGATGTTACACGCCAAGGCATTGCCCAGGCGTTGGCAGACTGGATAACCCAGGAGTTATTTACTTACGGCGAACTGCACGCCGACCCTCACGCCGGTAACTTCGCCGCTGATGATCAGGGGCGGCTGGTGATTTACGATTTAGGCGCGGTGATTGCGGTACCCGAAGTACGTATAAAGGCGATGATGCAACTGCTCGACGCTACCTTGAAGCATGACCCGATGGGAATGGACGAGGCGCTGATGCAGATGGGTGGGCGTCAGGGGCAGGGCGCGCCGTTGGCGCTGTATCGCGAATCCGCCGAATGCATCGCCCCGCTGTTTGAGCCCGGTGAGCAGGATTTCAGCGATGTGCGGGTGCATCGGCGATTACGCGAGCTAACTCCGAAAGTGTGGGCGGCCATGGATCGCCTGCAGCCCCCCGCAGATACGCTATTGCTTTCTCGCGCATTGAACGGCCACTACTGGAACTTGGTGCGTTTGGGGGCACGGCTGGACATGCACGAGCGTACGCGTCCACTCCTCAAACGAGCCCACTAACGATCAATCGATTGCCGCTGCGGTGATGTCGGCCTTCATGATAAACTATGACGCTTTCATTTTAGTCATCGTCATTTACAGACATCGTTTAACGCAGTGGAGACGGCAATGCTGGCGGTATGGGTCGATCAACTGCTGGGATTCGCCTCTGGGGCACTCTCGGCAATCAGGCAACAAGAACACTATCCGGACTTCATGACCTGGGTGCGCGCCAAAGGTGCGGACGCCTTTGATGGCGATGTGGCTATGGCCCAGGCGCTGGCGCCGGTGCTTTGGTCGCAAACGCCGCTGGAACGGCTCGATTTTGCCTGCGAGCCCCTCGCCACCCCAGGGCGTAACGAACCGTGCTGGTGCGACTCCGGGCGCAAATTTAAGCAGTGCTGCTACCAGGTCGAGTTTCCCACCGAAATTCCTGATCAAATGATGTGGATGCTCTCGCTGCGCGAATGGAAGGGGGCCACTCTGAAAGCCGCACTGGATAGCCAGCAAGCGCTGCCTCAAGCGCTGCTGGAAGCTGGGCTGATCGCCGCTGAAAGCGGCCAGACTGGTCGGGCTATGCAAATTCTCGAGTCGCTGTTTGATGGCAGCGACTGGTCACGGCTGCCCGAGCAGGCCGAACCCGCCTTTGAAATCCTGCTGGATATTTATCAAGAGCGTGGTTTTAGTCGTAAACGCGCTGACCTGCTTGATGAAGTGATGGAGCGCGGGCCGCTGTTTTTGCGTGGCGTAGCCCTTGAGCGTCTGTGCTTGATGCACCTTGATAACGATGACTTGGATAGTGCCCGTGGTGCCTTCGTTAAAGCCCAGCAGGCGCTGCCCGATTCGCCTACGCTGGCTTACATTGAAGCCATGCTGCTGCTGCACGAAGGTCACGAGCAGGAAGCCAAAGAGCGCGCCAATTTCTGGTACCGCCGACTGGTTCGCCAGGGCGAGTTGGACGAAGATCAGTTGGACTTTTTGGCCGCGTTGGCAGAAAACCCCGGTGCGACGCTTGCTGACCAGTTGCTCAGCGCCGAGGAGGATCTGGCCACGCCGCTGGTGGCACTTCAGGCATTGCTGGCCGAGCTACCCACCGCCCCCAAAATCGATATCAGTGCCGATGCTGAAAACGGTCGGTTGTTTTATAACGCCAGTGCCCGCGAGGCAACGCTGTTTGCCGCTTGGCATGAGCAGTTCCAGGTGCTGGTGGATGAAGACGTAGCGCTAGGCTTTCGCGATGACCCCTGGGGCAACGCCATTGAGTGGATGTCGGCACTATGCTCGCATCCAGAGTGGCTGGATGCGCCTCAGGTCGTGCAAGACTTAACGCTAGCGCTGACCAGCCGCTTTGGCAGCCTGCCGTGGATGGCGCCGAGCCTGCTGGAACCGCTGGCGCTGCGCCTCTCGCGCTGGTTGGAACAAGCCCGCGCCGAAGGCGACGGTAGCCTGTGCTGGGACGATGCCAACAACGCCATGTTGCTGCGCACGGGGCTAGCGCTGGTGGTGGGTATGGAGCGCGGCGCCCGCCAGCACTCTCGCGAGTTGGCCGAAGAGCTACTGCTGATCGACCAGGAGGATAGCTTGGGCCTGCGCGAGCTGGTGTTGGATCAACTGCTGCGCGATGACCGCAATGAAGAAGCGTTGGCGTTGGCAGAAGAGAATGACGACGATGGCTCGCTGGTGCTTGGGCTGCTGATGGGTAAAACTCTGGCGCTGTATCGATTAGAGCAGCGTGAGGCCGCTGAGACCGCGCTTGGCGATGTGCTCGGTCATAACCGCTACGCGCTGGAGCTAATTTGTGCCGAAAACCCCCGGCCTTCCATGCCCCACCCAGATGGCCAGGTTGACCCCGGCTCCCGGGCGGAAGCGTGGCAGTACCGCACGTTGATGCGCGACCAGTGGCGCACGACGCCAGGAGCGCTGGACTGGCTGGAAGCACACCGTTAAGCCCAAATCTTCACTGGTTTAAGCCTTCAAGCCTGTTTAGGCAGGCTTGGGGGTTGGCACTAACTGCTTGTCTCGGCTGATCCAGATTGCCAGCAAAATAGCCGGTAAGCCGAGCAGGGTGGCGATAACAAAAAAGCTTGGGTAGCCCTGGGCGTTAACGACCAGCCCGCCAAAGCCGCTTAAAAACTTCCCCGGCAGCGTCATTAATGACGAGAACAGCGCGTACTGGGTCGCGGTGTAGGCACGGGATGTGAGGCTGGAGAGGAAAGCGATAAACACCGCGCTGGCTAAGCCGTTGGCTAAGTTGTCACCAATAATCGTCACCACCAGCATGGGTAGCTGATTGCCCACCAAGGCAAGCACCGCAAACAGTAAATTGGTGACCATCACCAACCCCGCGCCGAAGATCAGCAGCGGCCCAATGCCGTAGCGCGCCACGCAAAGCCCGCCTAAAATCCCGCCGGTAATGCTCATCGCAATACCAAATATATTGGTTACGCTCGCAATCTCTGCCAGTGAAAAGCCCAGATCGATATACAGCGGATTGGCCATGGAGGCCATGGCCAAATCGCTGATTCTAAACACCGCAATAAACACCAAAATCCACAGCGCTTTTACCCCATAGCGGCTAAAGAAGTCGGTAAACGGGCAGACCAGCGCGCCAATACTCCAGGCACCTAAGCGGCGCAATATTTTTGGCTTGCCCCGGCTGGCGCGAATAAACGCCCGCACCTTAGGCTCGTGAATAAGCTGAATAGACAGCGATGCGCGTTTGGGCTCCGGGCGCACTAACACGGTAAGCACGCCAATGCTCATTAGCGCCGCCATGCTCAGATACGCCACATCCCAAGAGGCTGACGCCGCGATATAGAGCGCGCCGGCACCGGCGGCAAGTAAGCCGCCGCGATAGCCAATAATATAGGTCGAGGCCATGGCCGCCTGAACATCGTCATCGGCGGACTCGATACGGTAGGCGTCGATGGCAATATCCTGGGTCGCCGAGCCAAAGGCTACCAACAGTGCAAAAATGGCTACCAAACCTAGGTTGCCCACCGGACTTACACCCGCTAGCCCCACCAGCCCTAAAGCTATGGTTGCTTGAGCCAATAGCATCCAGCCGCGGCGTTGGCCGAAGACGCGGGTGAGTAGCGGCAGCGCGAGTCGGTCTACCACCGGTGCCCAGAAAAATTTGATTGAGTAAAGCATGCCGATCCAGGCAAAAAAGCCAATCGCCGCGACCTCAACGCCATCGCTGCGCAGCCAGGCAGAAAGCGTTGAAAACACCAGCAGAAATGGCAGGCCTGCGGAGAACCCTAAAAACAGCATGGTGATAACGGGCGCACGACAATAAACAGCCAGTGCAGCAAGCCAACTGCGCTGGGGGGTGGGGGTGGGCATCAAAGGCGACTCCTGAAAAGACCCAAGCAATGGTCAAGTGGTAAACTAAGACAGTGTTCTAATACAACGTTTTATCACAACGTTCTAACACAAAACCGACAGCTTACCGGAGAGGAGTTTTCCATGTCGATTACAGCGCACCAGGTCGTTACCTTGCACTATGTGCTAAGCGACGTGCTCAACGATGGCAGCAAGCAGGTATTGGATGACTCCCAGGCGCGCAATAAGCCGCTAGAGTATTTGCATGGTCACGACAATATCGTGCCAGGGCTAGAGAGTGCCTTAGCAGGCCAAACGGCTGGGGCCGAGTTAAGCGTTCAACTAATGCCTGCCGATGCCTATGGCGTGCGCAACGAAGACCTGGTTCAAGAGGTTAGCCGCGGCTCTTTTGGGAACGCCGAGTTAATTCCGGGCAACCGCTTTCAAACTGAAGGCGAAGCCGGGCCGCAAATTGTCACGGTACTGGAAATCAATGGCGACCGCGTCACCGTTGATACCAACCACCCCCTGGCCGGGCGCACGCTAAACTATAAAGTGACTATTTTAGACGTGCGTGAAGCCACTCGAGCAGAGTTGGCCAAAGGCCATCCATTACCACCGGGTACCGAGCACAGCAAAGTCGAAGACCGCAAGGTGTTGTAACGCCAGCGCGGCCGTGAGTGAAACGTCAACAGGCCCTAATCACGCCCAAAAATTGATCGGTATCAATTTCCTGTTTATCCGCTTATCCCCGCCTTCCGTAACTTGACCCAGGTCAGCATTCTTCCGTCGTTGATTGGCTAGTATGAACGCATACATCACGGCGGGAGGATTCACCATGTATTGGGATGACACAATTATCTTTGGTTTAGCCACCGTCGCGTTAGTCATCGTATTTATGGTGGGTTGGGTGGGCTTCGTGATTCGTGATCATCTACGTAAGGATGAGCGCAAGAAGTAGCTTTCCCAGTTCATGTAAACCTTGTCAGGGGAGGGGGTTTGCTAGCTTAGCTTCATTAGCTTAGTAAACCTCCTGTTGCCAGCCCAATTTGGGCTGGCTTTTTTTTGGGTAAAAATCGCGAGAGTTGAAATTTTGTAACGTGCGTTGTGGAGCAATACAAGGTCTGCTCTGGTAAAGTTCTCTGCATAAGTTCTTTGCGCCGGTTCTTTGCGCCGGTTCTTTGCAATAGGTCTTTGCGACAGTTCTTTGCAACAGGTCTTTGCAAGAACGAACTCACCAGGAAGCTATGCCATGAACGCAGTTGCTTTACACCGCAGCCCATGGGGTCGTGCACGTGATCTGTTAGCGTGCGCGTTAATAGTTGTGGGCGTCACAATCCCCATGGCTGCCTTCGCCCAGGCGTTAAGTATCATCAACGGCGATGTCACTCAAAAGGTCGCCCTAAGCGATTTACGTGCCATGTCTGACGAGACATTTACGCTCTACGACCCCTACCAAGGGCGCGATGTGGAGATGCAGGGCCTAGCGTTTCGAACCTTTCTGATTGAACAGTTTGGCGAAGTGCCGCCGGCACTTCACTTTACTGCCTGGGATGACTACGAAGTTACTCTTGAGGGGTGGGATGACCCCAGCTGGTATTTAATTACCGCTGAAGATGGCGACCCGCTCACCATACGCTCGCGCGGCCCTGCACGTCTGGTCGAGCGAGACTATGGCGATCGCGACGTCGAAAATCTGCGTGAATTCAATGATTGGATATGGATGATCCGAAGCATAGAGGCGAAGTGGTGACATCCAACCCCAAGCCTGCTGATCAGCCATCAATGCAGCCCCGCGCGGTTGCGCGTCAACATCGCTACATTACATGGTTGTCGTTGAGCTTGATGAGCTTTTTGGCACTTATGGTGCTGATTATTTATGAATCGCGTTGGGTCTACCCCGAAATACAGGCTTACTTCAGTCAAACGGGTAACCTTACAGGTCAGCAGCTTTCAACGCGGGCACGGGTCTATTTGCAAGATGCCCAAGTCGAATTGTTGGGCGATCAGACTGAGCAAGATGCGCTGAATGCTGCAATCTTGGACATTGAATTGGCCTACGGTTTAGCCGATATGCACGTCTATCGACGTGAGTATGCTTGTGCCGAGGCTAGTTTGATGGATTTAGATCGGTTAGTGGTTCAGTTAGCGGCGCGCAATATTGATCGTTTCGCTGCAGTGTCGGCGTTGTTTGCCCCTATTCAATGCCTGACCCAGATTGAGATGGATCAGCTTGATCGTCGGGGAGCGGCGATTAATGATTTTTCAGAAAGTACGCGCCAGCATAGCCAGATGCTGACTTACTCCAGCTTATTAATCTTTGTGATGGGATTGGTGTTTTGGTGGCTACACGAACGCCAGCTGCGGCGCACTGATCGTGCCACCCGAGAAACTTTTGAGTGGATGCAGCGTGCTATGCGCGACCCGCTCACCGGGATCGGCAATCGCAGTGCTTTGCACCAAGATGTGTTGGCGAAGCAGCACCAAACGCTTGGGCTGATTCTGGTCGATATCGACTTTTTTAAACAGTACAACGATGCCTGTGGGCATCCTCAAGGCGATACCTTGTTGCGACAGTTGGCGACATTGATTGGTGAAACGCTCGATGAGACGCAGCTCTACCGCTTGGGAGGCGATGAGTTCGCGGCACTACTCGACTGCCCAGACATAGTCACGCTTAAAAGCTACTGCCAGCAGTTAATGGATGGGCTGCGGGAAGCTGACTTTCCACACCCTGCCCATCCGGATAAGAAAGGCGTTACCTTGAGCGTTGGGGGCAGCTGTTTTGTGGCCAATGAAGCAACTTTTCCCTACGCTTATGAAGCGGCTGACAAAGCACTATACCGGGTAAAAACGATGGGCCGTGACGGCTGGCAGGTCACTGAAGACGCATAATGTCTGCGTACATTGGAGCGAGCCTGCCTAGCAGTTCATTACGCGCGCCTAGGGCAATACCTTCCTCTTGCATAGCGGCATCGAGATGTTCCACTAAGCGATTAAAATGCACATCTGTCAGTCCCATATGTTGATGAGCACGATCCATTGGTGGGCCCTCGTATTGGCAAGGGCCATCGCTGACGTCACATAGCTGGCTGGCCAGCGATTCGGCAAATAAATCGATATTTGTGTTAGCAAAAAATACGACCACCTCAGGATCATCTGCAATCCGGTACAACAGGTTCTCAACCACCGCCTCAATCGTGTTTTCACCGCCCAGGCGCTCGTAGAGCGTCGTTTGAGTGGGTTGATAAGCACAACCAGTGAGCATGAGCATGGCAAACGTGAGCGCTACTAAACAACGACGCGCACGATTGTGTTTGTGTTGATAGCTGTTGTGTCGATGGGTTTTGCGTTGATAGGTCATCGCGCCCCGCTTAAAAAGCTGCCTGAAGTGAAAGATAGCCGCCGTGCTGAGACGGTAGACCGGCAATGTCACCTAAATCTAACCAGGCGCCCGTCAGTGATAAGTGCTTATTGAAAAAGTAGGCAGAGTAGAGGCTTTGCCAATCGTCCTCGGTGGCCACGCTCAGGTTATCGGGTTTCTGGCGATACTCGGCGCCGACAATCCATCGCGGGGTAATGAAGACGCCGACGCTGCCTTCGGCCATCCATGATCGGTTCCCCTGATCACCGCCAAAGCCGAGCAGGCCGCCCTGATTGGCGTCGGTGTTGCGCAGGGTGGCGTTGAGCAGCACATTGCGCCCAGCAACAGCACTAAACAGCAGCTTGCTGGCGCTAAGGTACACATCGGTACCGCGCGTTTCATCGGCGCCTAGGGCGATGGGCACAGTGCCATCTACCAGTCGCTTGTGTTGTACGCCAGCGCTCCAAATGCCCCAAGGGTGATAGAGCACATCGCCGAATAAGCGCATTTTAGCGCCGTAAATATCCTGGCCTAACTCGCCACCTAGGGTTTCTAAATCAAGGGTTTGACGAGCCACTGAGACTTCAACACGATCATAAATATTCACGCTGGCGCTGGTCACCGTTAGCCGGTAGTCGTCCACCCAGGCACGGGTAGTGGCGGCCGTTACGCCTATTTCCTGTTCGCTTGCGGTGCTAGTCAGGACTGCCCAGGGCGATAACCCCCCTCCCGCGGCCCCTTCAATAGCACTTACTCCACCCGTACCTACAATTCGGCTACCGGCAAAGGAGGGCGTGGCAGCAAGCGCTAAACAGACCGATAGGCACAGGGCTAAGCAGGCCCCAAGGCAGCCGTGAAGGGAGAGGCGAAAGGGCGAGCTGGATGATGAAAACATAGATTGAAATAACATCATGGCTTTCTCTGGAGTGTCTTTAGTATGGAAGACATGGGGTGGGGCAACGACAGCGAGGTAAAGTTATCCAACCAAGCAGGGAGTTCATCAGCGGGCATTGGTTTGGCAATCCAATAGCCCTGCAAATAGTCACAGCCGAGCTTGCTTAACAGCTCAGCGCTGGCGCGATTCTCAACGCCTTCGGCCACTAAGCGCAGTCCTAAACTGTGGCCCATGTCGATGGTCGAGCTGACAATGGTTAAGTCATCTTTTTGCGAATCGATCGCCAACACAAAGGATTTGTCGATCTTGAGTTCATTCACGGGTAGGCGTTTGATTTGCGCCAACGAGGAGTAGCCAGTGCCGTAATCATCAATGGCGATGCGGAGTCCCAGCTTGTTGAGCTCCGTTAATGTTGCCATGGCAGCATCAACATCCTGCATAACAGCGCTTTCAGTGACCTCGATACTCAGGCGAGCAGGGGTAAGCCGATAGCGCTCAAGTAGGCTAGATAGATAAGTCGGTAATTGGCGATCCATTACATCGCTGGCGGAGAGGTTAACGGCTACCGATAAGTGGTAACCACGCTGCTGCCAGGCATGTAGCTGGGCGCAGACATTGGACAGCATCCACTGGCTGAGCATGCGGATGCTCCCTGAGCGCTCTGCCAAGCCAATAAATTCATCGGGAGGAACAAAGCCCAGTGAAGGATGGCGCCAACGCATCAACGCCTCACACTGATTAACATGGCCACTTCGTGTATCAACTTTAGGCTGGTAGGCCATCCATAGCTCACCGTTGCTCACCGCGTCCTGTAGGTCTCGAATTAAGGTGAGCTGGCGTAAATGATGCTCATCCTGACCCTCTAGGTAGCGTTGATGGGGCTGGCGATGGCGACGCGCCATATCCAGTGCAATATCGGCCCTACGCAGCAGCAGTTGAGGGCCGTCGCCGTGGTCGGGGTAGTTGGTCTCACCCGCCGAGAGTGACGGTGTGATGGGGGATTTATCAAGATCGATAGGCTGGTGCAAGGTGGTGAAAAGACGTGTACGCCAGGCAAAGTCAGTTCTCGACTGCTTCACCAAGAGTAGCAGTTCATCGCCATCAAGTCGGTAGGCTGTGCTGTCAGCATCTAAGTGCTGTAAACGCTTGGCCAGGGTGACCAGCATATGATCCCCCAGCGCGTAGCCGAAGGTGTCGTTAATATCGCGGAAGTTATTAATCGCAAGGCGCATTAAGGTAAACGGTTCGCCGCGTTTGATCAAAAGGCTAATATCCTCCTGGGCACTGACGCGATTGGCCAGGTCGGTGAGTAAGTCGTGGCGAGACTGGTGATGGAGCGTGGCCTCGCGTTGAGCGATGCCCTCTTGCATGGCGAGTAGTGTCGACGCCAGCAACCCGGTTTCGCTGTGCTCAGTACCGTTCGGTAACTCGGTGAAACGTTCTCCGCGTCCAATGCGCTGTGCCGCCTGTGCCAGCTCCATTAGCGGTTTGCTCATACTTCGCGCACTCCACATGGCAATCAGCACGGTAAACAGCAGGATCAGGGCAATGATTCCCAGCAGTTGCCACTGCAATGAACGATAAGCACCGAGTAGTTCGTTGCGGGAGAGTTGCAGCAGCGCATAGGTGTGATTGGCAGCGTCGGAATAGAGCTGGCTCGCATAGGAAAGGTACTCAGCATCCGGCGTCATCTGGCTGTGTAAGGTGTATTCACCTTCGCTGAGCTCGCTACCACGTCCGTTCATTAATTGCTGGGCTAACTGCTTGTCATGAGTGCTTGCCAGGTAGGTGATCTCTCGATTATCGAGAAAGTTAACCACGCTAATGTCCAACCCGGTTAACGTATTAATCTCTTCCGTTACTGCTTCATTGATCAAAAAGCCCATACCTACCCAGCCAATCAGGTTGGGAGCGCGTACGGGCAGCAGGGCAAATTCGTAAGGCTGCCCCTCGGCGATGACAACGCTAACCGCTTCGCCCTCTTGGCGAGCGCGCTCGAATAGTTGGGGGAAGGGCATCGGGCTGTTTTGCGCATGATGGCTGCTGGCTAAAATATGTCCATCTAGACCACTGAGCAACACGATGTCTGCCTTAGCTCGATCACCGTGATTGGCCAGCACAGAGTAGAGTGTCTCGGTGTCCTGAGTGGAAACAGCGCTTTTAAACCCGAAGTCATCGGCGAGGATGGCAACGTTGTTGGCTAGCTGCTCACCGCGGGCGTCCAGCAACTGTGCCAATACATTAGCGCCCACTTCTAAGCGCTGGGAACCTTTCGCAATGACGTCGTTTTGGGTCGCACGCAGGAATGCCAGCCCAGTGGCGAGTTGCGAGACAATCACCACGGTCAGTAGCACGAGCATCAGGCGCGTTCTAAAGCGCATAGCAACCTCACTAAGTGGCGATTCACCATTTCCTGAATGTTGGTAGGGGCTTAAGTGGCATCTTTAAAACGCTGCTGAAGGGGCGAGAGCGTAGGCGCTGGAGGTGGCAGCGCGTTAAGTTCCAAACTGACGTCTAGTTTGTCGGTATCCGACACCATCCCTTCCCACCAGATTTGTTGGTTGTCATCAAGCTGTGGGTGCCAAACGCGCACACGATGCTCTCCAGCCGGAAGCGCGGGTAGCTCAAGCGAGCCTTCAGAATTGGTCGTCGCCGCATAGGGGGCCTCGCTGACAACAATAAATGCCTGCATATGGTCGTGGATATTGCACCCTAAAACGACAACGCCGGGTTGGTCGAACTGAACCGGCGGCGGCGTTTCTTGCAGGTAGAGATTTAAATCAAAGGTTTTGGCCGGTGAAAAGGAGTAGACGTGGTGACGCGTTGTATCTTGGTTGGGAAAGGCGACATAGCTGCCGGTAGGCACAGTCAGTACCTTAGGGTGAAAGGCAGCATCGCGCTGATAGATGTTCTCTTCTTGAGGTGGGTTACCTGCCGCTGTCTCGTAGTAAACCTCAATGACGGCGTCCTCAAGTGGCTGGCCGTCAGTGCTGCGAACCGTTATCTGCGCGGCGTTAGCGGTGGAGACAAGAAGTGGTATTAAAGCTACTGCCAATAATGGGGTTGCGTATGCGCTGATGAAGCCCATAAAAGGGCGATGTTGTTGTATTGGCATTGCGACGGGTATCCCTCATTAAGCTAGCGAGTAGTTAGCTGACACAGTGTTGAACTTTATAGTGAATGGATTAGGCAGAAAAGTCATGCGTTTGGCTTAACGGTAAGCCAACAGTTTAACGCAGGGTGGGGTGGCGCCAGGTCTCTCGCCAGGCACGCATGATTCGCTCCGGGTACCAGGTTTGCCCCAGACTACCGTTATAGCGGGCTAAAGCACGCGTAAAGTCGCCATTTTCAATGGCTAGATAGTGCGCCAAAATCGTACATCCATAGCGCAGATTGCGCGGCGGATAGGTTAAGTCATCAATCGGCAGCCCCAGCTCGCTGACCCAGAAAGGCATGATTTGCATCAAGCCGACGGCGCCTGCTGAGGAGACAGCATCGGCTTTGAAGGCGCTCTCTACCTGAATCAAGGCGAGCACCAAATCCGGCGGTAAGCCTGCCAGTCTGGCTTCTTGATAGATACGGGTTAGCAGCGTCTGGCGCTGCGCGGCGTCATCCATAAAACGCGCCAGTGGAATGTCCATGCGTTCACGCCACTGGCGCGCTACCCACTGTTGTTGGGGCGTTTGATGCTGTTGGTTGGCGGCTTCAAGGGTAGGGCGCAGGGTTTGGGGTAGCGGCTGAGCCGCAACGGGGTTTGTCGCTACAAACCCTGCGCTGCTCAGCAGCACCCCGCTAAGCGTTACTACCTTAGCTAGCTTTCTCACGCAAAAAGTCGATGATTTGATCCGCTGGCACCATGGTGGCTTCGCTATCTCGGCGACCTTTATATTCCAGTTCGCCGTTGTCCAGGCCGCGGTCGCCGATCACCAAGCGGTGGGGAACGCCCATCAATTCCAGATCAGCAAACTTAACGCCGGGACGGGTGTCGCGGTCATCCAACAATACATCTAAGCCTGCAGCGGTTAGCGCTTGGTAAAGACGTTCAGACTCTTCACGCACACGCTGGGATTTGTGCGCATTCATCGGTACCAGTGCCACCTGGAACGGCGCAATGGCGTTAGGCCAGATAATGCCGGATTCGTCGTGGTTCTGCTCAATAGCCGCGGCTACTACTCGGGTCACGCCGATGCCGTAGCAACCCATCCATGGGTGGCTGGTTTTGCCATTATCGCCTAACACGTTGGCGTTCATAGCCTGAGAGTACTTTTGACCTAGCTGGAAAACGTGGCCAACCTCAATCCCACGCTTGATAGAGAGCGTGCCTTGGCCGTCTGGCGAAGGATCGCCTTCCACCACATTGCGCAGGTCGGCCACTTCGGGCAGGGCAACGTCGCGCTCCCAGTTAATGCCGAAGTAGTGTTTATCGTCCATATTGGCGCCGGCGCCGAAGTCACTCATCAGCGCTACGCTGCGGTCAATAATGACCGGCATTTTCAGGCCTACCGGGCCAAGTGAGCCGGGGCCAGCGCCAACCGCGGCGCGAATCTCTTCTTCACTTGCCATGGTCAGCGGCGCTTCCACTTGCGGAAGGTTTTCGGCTTTTACCTCGTTTAGCTCATGATCGCCGCGCACCAACAGGGCGATAAGGCCACCTTCGGCGGCATGCACCATCAATGTTTTAACCGTTTTCTCAATCGGCAGCTCGAACTGTTCAACCAGGGCGGCAATGGTCTTGGCGTTAGGCGTATCTACCAGATGGATCTCTTGGGTAGGCGCTTCACGCTGTACGTTGCTGCCCAGCGGAGCAGGCAGAGCTTCGGCCTTTTCCATGTTTGCGGCGTAGTCTGAAGAGTTGGAAAAAACGATGTCGTCTTCGCCGGAGTCCGCGAGCACGTGGAACTCGTGGGAGCCGGTACCCCCGATAGAGCCGTTATCGGCGATCACTGGGCGGAAGTCGAGGCCAAGGCGCGTGAAAATACGCGTGTAGGCATCGTACATATCTTGGTAGGTTTGCTTCAGCGAGGCTTCATCCAGGTGGAAGGAGTAAGCGTCCTTCATAATGAATTCACGAGAGCGCATCACCCCAAAACGCGGACGGATCTCGTCGCGGAATTTGGTTTGGATCTGATAGAAATTGATCGGCAACTGCTTGTAGCTGGCGATCTCTTTACGTACCAGATCAGTGATGACCTCTTCGTGGGTCGGGCCGACGCAGTAGTCGCGGTCATGGCGATCTTTCAGACGTAACAACTCAGGGCCGTACTGCTCCCAACGACCAGACTCTTGCCATAGTTCGGCGGGCTGTACGGCGGGCATGAGAACCTCTTGAGCACCGGCGCGGTTCATCTCTTCGCGCACAATGGCTTCCACCTTGCGCAGTGTACGCAGGCCAAGTGGCAGCCAGGTGTAAAGCCCAGAGGTTAAGCGGCGAATCATCCCAGCGCGGAGCATTAGCTGGTGGCTAATGACTTCGGCGTCAGCCGGGGTTTCTTTTAGAGTGGCAATCAATAGTTGGCTGGCGCGCATGGGCGTTAGCATTCCTTGGTTTTGAAAACAGGTTTTGAAAACAGGTTTCTGGAAAAAGTTCTTGAAAAAGTGCTTAAAAGCGTTGAATCCTGGCATTGTACGGCCTAGCGGTTGAAGCGGCAAAATAGTCCTTATCGCTAAATCATCTATGCTTGTGGATGGCTGTGCTAAACTTATCGAGTTTTATGGCGCGGTAGTCGGCAAAAAAACCAAAGCGCAATACGCTATATCGACTATCGTTACTTTTTTTGGTTGAGGGAACCTTCATGCATCAAGCAGTTCGTCGCTGGTTGACTGGCGCCGTGGTTGGCGTTTCCATCGTGTCTTTGAGTGGTTGTGGTACGCTTTTTCATCCTGAGCGTAAGGGCCAATTGAGCGGTGATATTGACCCGGTTATTGCTGTCGCTAATGGGGTAGGTTTACTGTTTTTTATCGTACCCGGAGTAATTGCCTACGCCGTGGATTTCTCTAATGGCACCATCTACTTGCCGGGCCGCAACAGTGCTTCAGTAGATGTTCACCACTTAGACGACGCTATGGATGTAGCTTCTCTGGAAAAACTGCTGTCTGAAACAGCCGGTCAGCCAGTGAGCTTAGAGAGCGAACTGGTGATGATTGAAGAGATGAGCAGCTTGGATGAAGCGCTCGCCATGGTGCGCATGTCAGGCGTACTGGATGAAGAGAAGCTTTCAGCGATGTAAAACTAGACCATTTGAGCGCGCAGCCAAGCTATTTCATCAGCCCAGATCTCGGGCTCGATAGTCTCCAGGATCATGGGGATGTCGCTAATCCGGGGTTCCTGCATGATGGTGGTAAAAGCGGGTAGGCCAATGTTGCCTTTACCCAGGCTATGGTGGCGATCTACACGGCTGGCAAGGGCACTTTTAGCATCGTTTAAATGCATGCCGCGCAAATACTCAAAACCGACAACGCTAGCTAATTCATCAAGCGTTGCTTGGGTTGCCTCTGCAGTGCGCAAATCGTAGCCCGCCGCAAAGGCGTGGCAGGTATCAATACACACTCCTACGCGAGTTTTATCGTCTACGTGGGCAATGATTTCGGCTAGATGCTCAAAGCGCCAGCCTAGGTTGGTGCCTTGCCCCGCCGTATTTTCGATCACCGCTGTGACCCCTTGGGTATGCGCAAGCGCTTCGTTAACGGATTCTGCAATACGCTTCAAGCAATCGCTTTCGCTGATTTTATTTAAGTGGCTGCCGGGGTGAAAGTTAAGCAGAGTCAGCCCTAATTGCTCGCAGCGCTGCATCTCATCAAGAAAGGCATCCCGAGATTTGCGTAGTCCTTCCTGCTCAGGGTGGCCAAGATTAATCAGATAACTGTCGTGGGGCAGAATCTGCTCTGGGGCGAAGCTATGCTCGGTGCAGGCGTCACGAAAGGCTTGAATCGCTTCATCGGTGAGCGGCTTACCTTGCCACTGGCGCTGATTTTTAGTGAATAGCGCAAAGGCATCCGCGCCGATGGCTACCGCTCGGTGTACGGCTTGGTCTGCGCCGCCAGCGGCACTCACGTGGGCTCCTAGGTACTTCACGGTAGACTCCTTGTCAGTGCTTGAGTTTATCAAGCGGTTGAACTTGTCAATGGCTATCTAAAAAGCGCTTAAACGCGGCGGGCTCATCGGTGATAACGCTGCCGATACCCCACGCCCAGCGGCTATGAAAGGCGCTGGGGTCATTGGCGGTATAGCACATTATTTGATAGCCATCGCGCTGCATCGCGTCGGCTTGGGCGCGCTTTAAGCGTGGCCAGTGAGGGTGCACACTGAATGCCTCAATGGCCTCGCACTGCTCACGCCAATTTTTGGGCACGCTACCGAACAGCACGCCTAGGGCCAGCTGCTCTGTGCTGGCAAACTGACGGCAGTGGCTAAGGGCGCTGGCATTGAAGGATGAGATGATCAGACGCTCGGGGGGGAGTGTGTCCAACATTTCCGGTAGGGCACGTTCAACCAGCGCAATAGGGTCGCGGCCTTTGTTGACCTTTATTTCCATATTCACGCCCATCTCCAGCTCGTTAAGCAGTGCCAGCATTTGCGCCAAACTGGGCATTTTCTCACCAGAAAAACGGTCGTCAAACCAGCTGCCTGCATCCAGCGTTTGCGCCTTAGCCCAATTCATGGAGGCCAGACTGCCGCGTCCGTTTGAGCAGCGCGCGACGTCGCTGTCGTGCCAAATTACCGGGGTGCCGTCACCCAGCAGTTGCACATCCAGCTCGACCCATGTGGCCCCCGCTTGGTGAGCAGCGCGCACTGCTGCTAAGGTATTTTCTGGGGCGGCGGCGGAGTAGCCGCGGTGGGCAATAAGTGCGGGTACTTGAATGGCGGGATGCGTCATGACAAATCTCTAAGCCTTAGACGATAAAGAAGCATTAATACTAGCATGGGCGCATGACAGCGGGATTGCATTGCCTCGCGTTCTAATGGGTAAAAATACGCTAGCGTGCTAGCTTGATTTAAACGCCGCGACGCGCTTGTATAGCAACACCTGTTGCCATGCATGCCATTGTTCGGAGATAGCGTCTCAACCGAATAATTAGCAAATTACACAAGAAGGAGTCCTAATGTCTAAGCGTATTCAGTTTGCCCACACCGGTGGTTCTGAGGTGCTTGAACTGGTCGACGTTACCCCTGCTGAACCTGGTCAGGGTGAAGTGCGTGTTGCCAACAAAGCCGTTGGCCTTAATTTTATCGATATCTATTTTCGTACCGGGCTCTATCCAGCTCCTTCCATGCCTTCTGGCCTAGGCACCGAAGGTGCAGGTGTGGTCGATGCGGTTGGCGAAGGTGTCACACATCTAAGCGTGGGTGACCGCGTGGCCTATGCGCAAGGCCCTTTGGGCGCCTATGCCGAACTGCATACGTTGCCTGCGGCTAAAGTGGTCAAGCTGCCTGCCTTCGTTGATTTCGACACCGCCGCGGCGAGTATGCTGAAAGGCCTAACCGTGCAGTATCTGCTCCGCCAAACCTATGAACTAAAAGGCGGTGAAACCATTCTATTTCACGCCGCGGCTGGTGGGGTGGGGTCAATTGCCTGTCAGTGGGCAAAGTCATTGGGCGTAAAGCTGATCGGTACCGTGAGCTCACAGGAAAAAGCAGACCTAGCCATGGCTAATGGCGCCTGGGCGACGATCAACTACAGCGAAGAGAATGTGGTTGAGCGAGTACGTGAGCTCACCAATGGCGACATGTGCGATGTAGTGTATGACTCGGTGGGTAAAGACACCTGGGAAATGTCGCTGGACTGCCTAAAACCCCGTGGACTGATGGTCAGCTTTGGCAACGCCTCTGGCCCGGTGGATGGCGTTAATATCGGTATTCTGAATCAGAAGGGCGCACTCTACGTGACGCGCCCCAGCCTAAATGGATACGCCGACACCCGCGAGCGCTTGGAGATGATGTGCGAAGAGTTCTTTGCCATGCTGAAAAGCGGCAAAGTCAAAATAGATATCGCCAATCGCTACCCCTTGGCAGAAGCGGGCAAAGCTCAAGACGCGCTGCAAAGCCGTCAAACCACTGGGTCTACTATTTTGTTGCCTTAGCAAGCGTATTGTATCTGACGTTATTTTTGAAAAGAGGAGCAGACTCAGTTTGTAAGCGTCTTGCGATGCGATGAAATCCTGCAAGCCGCTGTTTATTTAAACCTGCTGTTACTCTAAAGAACAGGCACTTCCTTAGCAGCTCGGCATTGCCGAGCTGCTCTGCTTTTATACGATAGGCGTTGATAAAACTATCCATTTGCAGGGGCTATACGTGTGTATAGTAAACGTCTAATGTGCAGGAGAAATGTCATGCTATGGGCGTGGCGTGCACCAACCGTAGGCTGCCCCTATCAAGCGGTGGCAAGGGAGTAGGAAAAGGATGTCGGCTGAGAACTTAAGTGTTGAAAGCTCAGGTGCACAGGGCTCTGGGGTTGAGAATTCAGGTGTTGAAAGCGTAAGCATTGAGTCGTTAGATCTTGGTTGGTTAACACTCGCGCCGAGCACGCTGGTGTTTATTGTGCTTGGACTGACGCTTGCCGCGTTTATCTGGGGGCGATTCCGTTATGACTTAGTGGCACTAACGGCGTTACTAGGTTCGGTCATGCTTGGGCTTGTTCCAGCCGGAAGTGCGTTCACTGGTTTTGGCCATCCGGCGGTGATTACCGTGGCCGCTGTGCTGGTGCTTAGTCGGGGTTTCGAGCGCTCGGGCGTGGTCGATATTATTTCCAATCAAGTGCTTAAAGTAGGTGAAAACCTGCTGCTACAGCTCTTGGTATTGGTGGGCACCATCGTACTGCTATCGGGTATTATGAATAACGTGGGCGCCTTAGCGCTGTTGCTACCGGTGGCCATGCGACTTGCCCGCGAGCACAACACGTCTCCCTCTCTACTGCTTATGCCGCTAGCGTTTGGTTCTTTGCTCGGCGGTTTGACCACCTTGATTGGCACCCCGCCCAATATCATTATTTCCAGCTATCGCCGGGAGATTACGGGTGAAGCATTTAGCATGTTTAGCTTTTCGCCGGTCGGTATCGCGGTTGCGCTAGCAGGGTTGGCGTTTATCGTTCTGGTCGGTTGGCGTTTGACGCCCAAGCGTAGTGGCCAGGCCTCCACCGATGAGATGTTCGATACCGCCAACTATCTGGTGGAGTTGAAAGTGGGCGAAGAGTCAAAAGCCAAAGGCTTGACGCTTCAGCAGTTACGCGATGAGCTGGATGAAACCATTCCCGTGTTAGCGGTGGTTCGAGATGACAACCGTCGTGCTGGCTATAACTTCCACGGTGCCTTAGAAGAGGGCGATATACTGCTGTTGGAGGCAGGGCCCGACGAACTGCAAATGCTGGAAGACAAAGTGGGGCTCAGCGCGATCGCTGAGCTTGAGGAAGAACTGGAGGACGATTCAGAAGCGCAAGACGTTGAGCATTCAGCCAGCGGCAAAGAGGCTGGTAAGGCTAAAAAGAAAGATGCTGCACAGGATCAGCAGCGGGTAGATACCGAGGGCCTGCAACTCATTGAGGCCGTGGTGCGTAATGACTCTATGATGATTAACCGTAGCGTGCGGCAGCTACGCCTAAACCATCAGTTTGGGCTGCACTTGGTGGCCGTTGCCCGAGATGGCGGGCGATTGAAGCAGCGGTTGCGGGATATCCGCTTCAAGAACGGTGATGTTTTGCTGTTGCAGGGCAGCGAAAATGAAATTTCAGACAGTCTGGCCTCGCTGGGGTGTCTGCCGCTGGCTAGCCGCGAATTGCACCTGGGGCAGCCGCGTAAGCTGGCCATGTCGGTAGCTATTTTTGCCTTGGCGATCACGGCGATGCTGTTTGATCTACTTCCGGCTGCCGTGGCCATGAGTAGCGCTGCACTAATTTCGTTACTGATTGGCGTGTTACCGTTACGCGAAGGGTATCAAGCCATTGATGGCCCCGTCATCGTGTTGCTAGCGGCAATGATCCCCGTGGGCGAAGCATTAGAGACCAGCGGCGGCGCCGATTTGATTGCCAACGCGCTGCTAAGTTTTGGCAGTGACTGGCCGGTCGTCGTCACCATGATCGGGCTGTTTTTACTCTCTATGCTGCTATCTAATGTGGTTAACAACGCAGCGGCGGCGCTGCTGATGGCGCCTATTGCGGTGAGTTTAGCCAATGGCTTCGATGTCTCACTCGACCCGTTCTTGATGGTGGTGGCCGTTAGTGCTTCCTGTGCGTTTTTAACCCCTATCGGACACCAATCCAATACGTTGGTGATGGGGCCTGGTGGCTACCGGTTTGGCGATTACTGGAAACTAGGCCTGCCGCTGTCATTGGTGGTACTGGTGGTTGCGATCCCGCTAATTTTGTTGGTGTGGCCGCTTTAGTAAGCATTATCACCGTTCACTGTCGGTTTGGCGCCTGTGGAATTGTTTGACCTGTGGAATTGTTTGAAGAAAGCTATTAGATTTCGAAAATTTTGCTAGATTATGTTCAGATATCAATAATAAACGAACAGGCCGGGCTTATGAATCAACAATTTCGTCAGGATGCCATTGTCGAGCTGGTTCGCCAGCACGGTTACATGAGTATTGAACAGCTCACTGAGCATTTTGCCGTGACACCGCAAACTATTCGTCGTGATTTGAATACCCTGGCGGATGAAGGCCGGGTTAGACGCGTCCATGGCGGGGTAGGCATTGAGTCAAGCACGGTGAATACCGCTTACAGCACGCGTAAGACGCTCCATCTGGAAGAGAAAGAGCGCATTGCCCGCTGTTTAGCCCAGCACATCCCTAATCACTCCTCACTGTTTATTAATATCGGCACCAGTAATGAAGTGATTGCTCAAGCGCTGTTAGAGCACCAGGGCCTTGAGATTATCACCAACAACCTTAACGTGGCTGCCATCCTGCAGCATAAAGAGGATTTCACCGTGATTATTGCCGGTGGCCAGGTGCGCTCCCGGGACGGGGGCATTATTGGCGAAGCCACTATCGACTTTATCAATCAGTTCAAAGTGGATTACGGCATTATCGGCATCAGCGGTATTGACGAGGATGGCTCGCTGCTGGAGTTTGACTACCAGGAAGTGCGCGTTGCCCAGGCAATTATTGCCAATTCCCGACGCATCTATTTGGCGGCGGACTACTCTAAATTCCATCGTAATCCGGTCGTGCGGCAGGGTAATCTGGAACAGCTGGATGCGTTATTTACTGACCGCAAGCCGCCAGAAGCGATTCAGCGTTTGCTAAATCAGCACGATGTGGCGCTGTACATTGCTTGACGAGATCGCTTGATGAAATCGCTTGATGAGATCGTTTAATAAGATTGCTTAATGAGGTAGTTTCGGCCTTGAGCATTTTGGGCGGCTAGAGTAGCCTTGAATCATAATAAAGCGAAAGTAAGTATACAAAATCGAAAGACAATACAACAAAGTGAACTCGATATGTCCTCTTTTATACTCGCCATTGATCAAGGTACCACCAGCTCCCGCGCCATTCTGTTTGATCGCCAAGGCCAAGTGGCCGCTGTTGCCCAGCAGGAATTCACCCAGCATTTTCCCCATGACGGCTGGATTGAGCACAACCCCGAAGACATCTGGGAAACGGTGGTGGCGACCTGTCGGGACGTCATGCACAACGCTAAGGTTTCCGCTGACCAAATAGCTGGCATCGGTATTACCAACCAACGGGAAACCACAATTCTTTGGGATCGGGAAACCGGTAAACCACTCTATAACGCCATCGTTTGGCAGGATCGCCGCACTTCAGATTTGTGCCAGTCGCTGCGCGATAAAGGCCACACCGAGGTTGTTCAAGCGAAAACGGGTCTTTTAATTGACCCCTATTTTTCGGCTACGAAGCTTGCCTGGATATTAGATAACGTTGAGGGTGCCAGGGAGCGCGCTGAACGGGGCGAGCTGGCATTCGGTACGGTGGATAGCTTTTTAATCTGGCGGCTGACGGGTGGCCAGCAGCACGTGACTGATGCCACGAATGCTTCGCGTACGGCGCTGTTTAATATCCATACCCAGGAGTGGGATGCAGAACTGCTGACGCTGTTTAATATTCCCGCTAATTTACTGCCCGAGGTGAAAGACTCAAGCGATGATTTTGGCACCACCGAAGCGCACTGGCTGGGCGCTTCGCTGCCCATTGCTGGGGTAGCGGGGGATCAGCAGGCTGCTTTAGTGGGGCAGGCGTGCTTTCAGCCGGGGATGGGCAAAAGTACCTATGGCACCGGCTGTTTTATGATTGTGAATACCGGTGAAACGCCGTCGCTGTCGCGTAATCGCCTATTGACCACTATTGGCTATCGGCTTAACGGTAAGCCGACCTACGCCATGGAGGGCAGCATTTTTGTGGCCGGGGCGACGGTGCAGTGGTTGCGCGATGGCCTAAACCTGTTTGCCGACGCATCGGAAACCGAAGCTTTGGCTCAGCAGACCCGCAGTGGCCACAGTGTTTATCTCGTGCCTGCCTTTACCGGCTTAGGCGCTCCCCACTGGGATCCGAAAGCACGCGGCGCTATTTTTGGCTTAACTCGTGATACCGGCATCGCTGAAATAGTGGCCGCTGGCCTGCAAGCGGTGTGCTATCAAACCCGCGATTTACAACACTGTATGAACGACGATATGGAGGCAACGCCAGGCACGTTACGCGTCGATGGCGGCATGGTAAAGAACAGCTGGGTTATGCAGTTTCTTGCCGATATGCTGGGTGTTCAGGTAGATCGGCCAACTATTTTGGAGACCACCGCACTTGGCGCTGCTTACTTAGCCGGTCTGCGTCTAGGTTGGTATCAAACGCTGGAAGAGATCGAGCAGTTGTGGCGTTGTGAGAAGAGCTTTATGCCGACGATGGAAGAGACTACCCGCGAGCAGCTCTATCAGGGCTGGTTGGACGCCGTTTCACGCGTGCGCTCCACCTAATTAAGGCTCAGTCGCTGTCGCTTAATGACAGTTCTTAATGACAGTTCTTAATGACTGCTTTGTTTAAACACACTAAAGCCCCCTCATTGGTTGAACTGACCCCATAAACTTGGACAGTGAACAACTAAGCGGCCAAGGCCTGATTCCGGTACTGCACCGGACTCAGGCCTTTTAGTTTGGTCTTAATACGCTCGTGGTTGTAGTAATGGATATAGTGCCGGATGCCCGCCTGTAACTGATTAACATTGTCAAACCGGTTTAGG